>JAADCY010000043.1 GCA_013154205.1 Thermoproteota archaeon
AGCTTGATAACTGATCACCCGCGGGCCTCGATAGTGTTTCTCATGAGAATATTATTGTTTCAATATTGTTTTATAAAAAGAAGTTTTGGTCTTAGCGTAAGTGAAGCGCCTTATAGAATGCTATTAGGTCTTTCGCAAAGCGGTCCGGATAGTCTAGGTAGGCGGCATGCCTAGCGTCTTCATAGATTATCAGTCTAGCATCCAAGTATTCCGCGAGCTTCTCCATCTCCTCTCTCGATACTATCCTATCCTTGCTACCCCATATGATCATGGATGGTACACTCATACTCCGGTACTTATTGACAAGTTCTTCTTCGAGGGAATTCACAGGCGCTACCAGTAATAGTCCCGATACAGGCTTCAATGTACTATATTTCAGAGCTATATAGCCGCCGAGACTAGCCCCTACGAGGAGAGGGGCTGTGTTCCCGAACAAGCCTCTTATAGCTGTCGAGACAATCTCGGCATTTTCAAGAGGATCCCTTGTCCTGGGACTACACATGCTCCTCGCGCCATAGGGCATATCAATTGCTAGATAGGGGATTTTCTCATCCTCTAGTTTTTGTAGAAGACCTATCTCCTGCCACACGTGACTAGTATAATTATAGCCGTGAAGGAGGACTATGGGGAGTCCCGATCTACGGGAATAGATGCATCGACACCTATAATGACTAAGATTAAGAGGTTCCTCAATCATGATTCTCTCCTAATAAAGTATATCTGTCACCATGGAAGAAATATCCTTCTCACAACAAACTTTCTAGGAGAAATACAACATCATATTATTTGATCAATATTGTCTTTATGCCTGATTTCTTAGCGGTTTCGGCTTGTCTTCGAACAGCAGTTACAAGTTCTAATTTTTTATTCTTAGCCAACACTATAAAGAGGGAGTCATAAATCGTTATTTTGTTTTTTATTGCGTATTTTAGAGCTTCTAAGAGACATCCAGTTTCAGGCTCAATTATAATCGGCTTCTCATTAATTATATCTCTCAGGATCTGAATGGCTGTTTCAGACTCAATTTCTTTTTTAACTGATTTCTTCCATAAAGCATTACCAAGTTCTTTTAAAGCTAGATCGAGAGTTATTCCTCCATCAAATGATAAATTTCCGTGCTATTTCCCACCCATCTTCTCAACTAAAATATTTCACAAGTACAGATGAATCAATGACTCTCACGATCTTCTCTCACGCTCCGGCTAGCAAATCCTTTTTGACTTGGTATAAATTTTTCATCCAATATCTTATCCCATTTTTCAATAAATTTACGAGCTCTTACTTTAAGAGCTAGTGTTTCGAGATAACGTCTGACTTCTTCGGAAACATTGATCCCTTCCTCTTCTAATAATTCCTTAATCTTTTTAGGGATTCTAATACTGATAACTGTACTGCTCATGCTTCCCCTCATTAACAATACTTGTATACATCAAAATAAACATAGATGTATACGGAATCTTAACTCCTTTAATGGTGCCTCGGACTTAGTAAAAGAAATATGTAGTACAGATCATACATAGATACTTTAGAGTTTCGAAGAGATAATAATATATAGACAAACTTTCCTATAACGATCTATGACCGGGTTATTTTGGTGGTATGTTTTGACCCTGATTACGTGGTACGAGATAGTTGCTAAGAAAATACTCCCGGCTATCCGCTGCGTGGTCGCGGAGATATTGATCAAGGAGTATGGGTTGACCCAGGTGAAGGCTGCCGAGCTACTGGGTGTTAGCCAACCAGCTATCAGCCACTATATCTCTAGCAGGCGTGGCGGGCGCGGCGCCACGGCTTTGAAGAGTGATCCAGAGATCTATGCGTTGGTCAAAGATGTTGCCAAGTACCTTATTGAAGATAATAGGGTTAGGCTCATGAAGACTATCGATGAAATACTGAGGAGAATAAGGGAAAAACCCGAGCTCTACCGCGAGATAGTCGGTGAAGAGCCGAAGCCAGAAATAATATACATGGATAAGAAGTAAGCCTAGAGGGCGTGGAACCGATGCCTGGAGAAGACATGGTTGAGATCAAGATAAGGCTCCCCGAGAAACTCTACCGAGAAGCAAAGGCAAAAGCAGAAGAAGCAGGATTCAACACGATAGACGAGTTCATAGTATTCGTACTAGAACAACTACTGGGCGAAGAAGAACCAGCAGAGCTCAGCGAAGAAGATGAAGAAAAAGTGAAGGAAAGACTAAGAGCACTAGGATATATCGACTAAAACATTATGAATAATAGATCTGACGTTCTTAGGGAGGAACTCTATTTTACCTATCCATGTTTTTGTCTATTATTACCCATTCTTTTTAACAGGTATTTAGAATATGGAAGGGGAACTCCTTTATACTCTGATAGCTTCTTCAACCTCATCTCAACATATTTTAGAGCTGCTTCCTCGATAGAACTTGTTCCGAAGTCTTCACGGATGTTCATTTTCACGTATTCATCCAGATTTATCCTATCAGCCATATCCGCCCATAAGGCCTTATACCAGTAATGCCTGTATAGCAGCCTTACTGGTTTCTTAACAGTCCTCAGATGGAATGAGAGTGGTTGTTCTATATCTATGCGGATATAGAAGAGCGGTAATACTAGTCTTTCAAGATGATTTATTATCTTGTATTGTAGGCTGGGATGATATGTGAATAGCCAGTGTTCTCGTTGAAGATAGTTTCTCGGATCATAGTGTTTGATATCTATATCGAGGCATACGTGGGGCCAGTAGACCCCGTAGTACCAGTCTGTCAATGCTAGTCTATGTACAAGGCTTTTAAGATAATCAACGTATTTCTCGTGAAGAATGAAGTCAGGATCCCATACAAGTATCCATCGATAACTAGTCTTCCTGAGCCCCAGATTCCTTAGCTCGGCCAGATTTCCTCTTGGTGCACGGATGAGTTTTAGTGGTTTTCCTAGTTCTTTGGCTTTCCTCCTAGCCTTCTCCGGCGTGGAGTCCGTTGATGAATCCACTACGACGTATTCGTCGATGAGCTCCGATATGCTTTCCATCGAGTCTTCTATCCAGTCCTCCTCATTATAGGATACTATCAATGCACTTATTCCGGGAGGCCTATATTTAGACGGGGGATCAATTATTCTCAGCGTCTTGGCGAGACCAGCATACATTCTTCTTACTAGGGAGATCCCCCTTCTCCCCATTATTTTTCTCAGCTTGAACACTATGTCCATGACTAGGCAACCCTTGTCCTCATCCATATATCCATAGGAGATTACTTAATTATGCTCAGAAATATTCTAGTCCATATATGTAGTATTAGGATGTAACTATTTTGTAGCACGAAGATGAAGTGTTATGAGCGGCGCTAGAGTTGCCGTTATAGGGCTTGATGGGTGCAGTCCTAAGTATCTCGAGAAACTAATACGGTATGGTTTTATACCGACAATAAAGAACATTGTTGCAAGGCACGGGTATTATAAGCTCTACGCTTTCCCGCCATGCACGCCTCCATCATGGTCAAGCATAATGACAGGTGTAAATCCTGGAAAGCACGGTATCTTTGGTTTCCAACACTATGATAAAGAAAAGAAGATGACTTATCTAACAAACACTCTGCATCTCGAGCATCCCCGTGTACATGAAATGCTTGGAATGAATGGAGTTCCTTCAATAGTAATCAATCCTATCCCCTCATACCCATTAATACCAGTTAAGAACACTATACAGATAAGCCATATGTTCTTCACACCAAGACTGACATGGTATCCCGAAGATATCGGTAAGTACGCGAAAATACTTGGGGAGCACAGCTATAATTCCGAAACTCGTGAAGAGTTTCTCGAGAGCGTGTCATATGGTCTAGATAAATATATTGAGCTCGTCGAAACACTAGCCGATAAAGTTGACTGGAGGCTTTTCTGGATAAATCTTCATTATCCCGACGCTATTCTCCACCAATTCGATGAAGAATGGGTTTTCTATAAGCAGTATTATAAGGAGAAAGAAATATTCGGAAAAATAGATCGTATCGTGAAAACACTAGCGGATCTGTCAGACCATGTAATTATAGTCTCAGATCACGGTTTTGCACATTATCATACTATAATTAATATCAACAGTTATCTCTACAGCAAAGGTTTTGCAGCTAAAACAAGTAGCGGCAAAGGTCTCAAAGAATTCTGGGAACACCAAGAGAAAAGAGAATACCTAGCTGTGAAAAACAAGGTACTACTGAGATTGGCGAATACAAGGATTCTCGGAAACGCGTTGCGGAAAACGAAAAAGTTCTTCGAAAGAATTACAGGTAAAAGGATCAAGGCTGCCGAGTACGACGTCGATACCTCTAAGTCTAGAGCTTTCCTCTTATCAACATATTCACATGGTATAATACTTAATGACCCGACAATTAAGAAAGATATTGTTAGAGCTCTTAATGAGATTGAAGGACTACGGGAAATTATTGATGCTACCAAGATATTTACTGGAAACTATGTTGATAGAGGCCCCGACTTACTTGTCATGCCTGATTACGACAAGGGGTACATGCTTGGCAAAAACAAGATATCAAGCTATGTGATAAGAAGGCGGGAAACCAACAATCATCATCCGATAGGAATACTGGTAGTATCCGGTATCAGCAATAAAGATATAGATATCGTTCCAAACCACATAGTTTCCAATGTAGTTTTATCCTTTCTCGACCAGCCACTGCCTAATGACGCGGATGATGTAGGCCTTGCTGAAAAAATAACTGGAAAACATGTCGGTATTAAGAACTATAATAGTGGATGGAGGCTTCTCAAGAAACTAGTGCTTCTCAAACGGTAAGCCCGATAAGCCCTAGCTGTGCATGATTATTTCTTTAATGATTTTACTGAAAACCTTGGCGACATTATCCCAGCTACATCTCCTAGCGTACTCTAACGCGTTCCTCGATAACCTGTCATATAGATCTTTATCCTTACTAAGACGGATGAATGCCTCAGCTAATTCGTCTGTTTTTCTAGGATCAATTATCAATGCTCTGTCGCGATCAACAACGCCTGTTTTCTCGAAAATCGGCGAAGCAATGACTGGTTTGCCGTGAGCCATGCATTCGACTAGTGCAAGCCCGTATCCCTCTTCTCCGGTTGAAGTAGCGACACATACATCGGCAAGCTCATAGTATTTGCCCACATCAGGAGCATCAACTATTATCTTAACAGCTTTTACTCCCACGGCTTGGTTGATTTCTTTAGCTAAGTCTTTGACCACGTTGAAGTATTCTCTCTGCTCTCTTGAGTGCGGTGCACCGCCGACAAGCCATAAACGCGCATTAGGATTCATCTTTATTAATTTCTTGAAAGCCTTGAGAGTATAGATCTGGCCTTTATTAGGCGCGAACCTCGCAACCTGTACTATATCATATAATCCATTATTGACTAACCTATACTCGAAGGGATCGTCAACACCTTCTGTTCCGAGAACAATTATCTTATCCCCACCAATACCCAAGAATCTAATAATGTCCTCCCTAACAGGTTCTGTAGGAACCACTACCCTCGATGCTCTCTCGATGTTTTTACGGAGAACAATTGTTCTTAACATATGTTTTAATCTGTGCTTACGAGCCC
Organism: Thermoproteota archaeon; assembly: GCA_013154205.1. Taxonomy (GTDB): domain Archaea; phylum Thermoproteota; class Thermoprotei_A; order Sulfolobales; family Desulfurococcaceae; genus JAADCY01. The sequence continues at coordinate 5,572 of JAADCY010000043.1, forward strand.
ATGATGATCTGAATAAACCAACATCATGAATTATAAGTATGACTGGGATCTTCTTATTTATGAATATAGGTGAAGCCTCAGCCCAATAACCATTAACTATAACTATGTCAGGCTTCAATCGATTGACTATCCTAGCTGCTTCAAAAGAGAATAACGCAGAAGATACTAGGGGAAGATTGCTTTGGTGTCTTATAATGATCATTCTATACGGTGTACTGGTTTCTTTTATTGAAGTAAGCATTCCACGCGTTATAGCTATAACATCATGCTTCATCTGCGATAATTTTTCAGCTAATCTTGCAATGAATTTGTCAGCGCCACCATGTACAAATGGATACCATCCACGGGATACTATCGCTATTTTAGCCATTCCACATCCCATCTATGATGAGAAGCAGCATATTGGGCTTATTAATTATTTTATTATTTTAAAATACTTGATGGGCTCATAGTTTTCAGAATAGTATGATAAATAATTATCGAGCACTTCTTTATCCCTATATATGATTATGTTTTTATTGAATACGGCTATTTTGATATCTTTGATATTACTATAGAGTTGTTTTACCTTGTTGATCACGGAACTATGCGTAATATTTACCATGCGGAAAACGTATAATAGATCATGTGGATCGAAACCTATTGTTTCTGGTGGAACTAGATTAATTTTATCATATATGAATTCAAATGCTAATAGATTATTTCGATGAAGATAGGAGTGCTTCAGCCTATTCCTATAAATTAATTTAAACGCTTTTATGATAGAACACCCAATTATTTTTGGTATAAAACCATCTGTCATCATTGCAAAATACTTGCAGTTTAGATTACATCCTAGAAGAGCATCTCGTCTTAGTCTTAAGACTCGCAGGAATTTGTCGAATCTATTTCGAGCATATCTTTCTTCTCCGACTATTTTACCTGTTTTCCTGATGTTTTTGTATGGTTTTTGTATCATAACGTGTTTTAGTTTTATTCCTTTGAGTACTGCTCTTATGTTCATATCATAATCTTCACACATATTAAGATCACTCCAACCATTGACTATATTAATCATAGTGTCTCGATAAGTTAGTCCATTATTCCATATTTCATCGCGTTTTATGATCCCAAGTATTGACTTGATCATATAACCGAATCTTCTGCTGAAAAGGCAGTCAAAATCGACATACATTACATATTCTCCACTTGTTCTTCTAAGGGCTAGATCTCTACCTTTTCCACGGCTACATTTTGCTCTATAAATTTTGAAGCGGTGAGGCATTTTCTTCTTGTATTCTTCGAGAATTTTCCATGTATTGTCTGTGGAATAATTGTCTACTATTACTATTTCATAGTCTAGCTCGACATTATTTAGGGTAGATATTAGCGAATCTAGTGATTGCTGTAATGCGTACCCGTTGTTGTATACTGTTCCGTATATACTTATCATGACTGATCTACCATGAGGAACGCTATATAGTCTTCGTTTCATTGATCATTAGCTCATTTAAACCAGAATACAAAAATAAGGAGTTCTAGTATATATTACTGTCGAATATATCTTTATATTACCATATAAAAGTGTTATAGCTAGTACATACTATTAATAATTATTAAAAACCACTATCTTCGCCTGAACCCTGCAGAGCGATTGCTTATAAGAACTCTATACGATTATAATGATAAAGGCGTGACCAGTATTGAATATCGTCGTGCTTTCAGAGAGATTTTGGCCTGAAGGAAGTGGCGGGGAGCTAGCAACATATTTATACATAAAAGAATTACAGCGTCATAAAGACTTGTATTTTAAAGTACTAACAGGCACTCCTTTAAACAAGATCCCCGTAGACGTTCGAGGATCCAAAAAAATAGATTTTGTTGTACTGGATTTCTTAAGAGCAAAACATAGGGTTACGTTATGGAAGAATCTCTCGAGAAATATCGTTAAGATCATGAGTTATCTTAAAGATGCCGAGATACTCTATATTCCGGGTTCTTCAGTAATTATAGCACCTTATGTGAAAAAACATTATAGGGATATCAAGATAATCTATCATCTACACGGATATCTACCCATTAGTTACAACTCAGCCGTATATTACCCCTACGAAAAACGCAAGAACAGAATATATCTAGATACATGTAAATACGCCGCCAGAGCCTGTATAAAGCACTTTATCGCATGTTTATTGCTCCATCATTATCTAACACGAAAAGCAAGGAAAAGCCTCGAATACGTCGACAGAATAATATGCGTATCAAAACGACAAGAATACATCATAAACGATGCGATTCCCTTCACAAGAGGAAAAACAACAATAATCTACAACCCCCCACCGCCCGACGTAATAGGCATAAAGAAAAACCCGAGCAACAAACCACTACTCTTGTTTACCGGGGGAGATAATCCTGTCAAAGGTATAGATAAAGTGATCAAAACAGCTGAGTATCTGCACAAACAAGGGATAGACTATAGACTAGTCATAACAAACAAGGTCAACAAAAAACTCATCGAAAAAACCAAGAACAAACCCTTTGGAAAACACATAGAATTCACAGGAAGGATAGCCAGACAAAAAATACTCGAACTCTACAGTAGAGCATGGATCCTCCTATTCCCATCCATATATGAAGAACCACTACCATACACAGTAATGGAAGCACTCCTAACAGGAACAATGCCTATTTCATTCCCTGTAGGCGGCGTGCCCGAATTAGTTGAAGGAACCATAAGTTATAAATTGATTCCTTCCATCTTATCAATCGATATATTCATATCTAAGGTCAAGCAAGCGATAGAAACACTTTCTAACGATTTGAGTATACTTTCTACATTCAAAAAAGAAGTAGAACAAAGGTTTAGTTATAAACTAATTATTAATAAAATGTACAAAGAAATGACTAAAGATTAATTGTTATATTAATTGTTAAGGTGTAGTATTAATGCTTAACTTACCAATGGTTACCATCATATGGCTGAACTATAACAGTGAAAAAATAATTAATGTTATCAAAGAATCCCTTCGTTCGATAGCAAATTTAGATTATCCTAAGTATGAAGTAGTAGTTATAGATAATAATTCAACAGATAATAGTGATAAAGTTATTTATAACTTTCTTCAAAATGAAAATCTCAAAAATTTTCGCTTTATAAAGACAAATAAAAACTTAGGTTTTTGCGGGGGTAATAATCTAGGTTTCAAAATAAGAGACCCTCAAAGTAGATATGTCGCATTAATTAATAGCGATATGATAGTTGAAACCGATAGCTTGAAAAAAATCATAAAATTTATGGAAGCAAACAAAA
>JAADCY010000127.1 GCA_013154205.1 Thermoproteota archaeon
CTTCTGAGACGGCCTTTGCTATTTCTTCGCTGTAGGCTACGGTGAAGAAATAGTGTTTGTCGGGCTCTACAACCATTATCTTGTCGGACCCCTTTTTCTTCCACAGATAGATTACTCTGCCCTTTTCATCTCTACAGCCTATTGGTGTTACATGTATTGGCTTAGGATGATCCGGTAAGCCTTCCCGGAATACTTTTTCTAGTTCTGGGTTCGACTTTATTAAGAGAGATTTGACAGCCTTACCAGTAAAAGAAGGAAGAATAGCGGGATTAGACACTACTATCCCTACTCTTGCCACATAGTATCTCCGGGGCGGAGCACTATATAGGAGTCTTTTACCATCCAGGCTAGCGATTATCACAGGAACAACACCTATTAGCCTTTATTCCTGGCCATGATCTTTAATGCTATTTTTCCGCTGCTCGTTAAGAAATATTTCCTATTTCTTTTCTCAACAAGACCCTTATCCACAAGTCTTTTTAGAACTCTATAAATAGTGGATGCTGGCTTAACTAGTACATCTGATATAATGGTGAGGGAAGCTCCGGGCTTCTCCTTTATAGTCTCCAAAACTCTTTTTTCGAGAGGAGTGAGCACAGTATTTACTATGATCTCGGCGCCGGGCACAACTATTGTGGAATCACCGGTCTCAAGATCTATTCGTACAATACATTTAGTTCGCTTAGAACATGATAATAAGAGGAAAGCTGTATATGTCTCTATAATTAAGGCTCTAAGCCCTCCGCCTAGAAGTAGAACAACACTGTTGGCTCCACTCATCGTATTCTCCAGAAGATCATATATTAGTGATACTGATTCCCAGAAATGATGTGGATCAACGCGGTAGGAGACAATATCTTCGTCCCGAAGCCCAGCTATTGAGGCTATCTTCTTGATCTCAGATACCGCTTTAACAGCCCTTGGATCATCGTCTAAAGGTCTAATAAGAATTATCTTCTCTATACCCCTGAACCCTGTCTCTGATAGTGCTCTTAGAACTGGTCTTTCGTCGAAGCCTATTGTCGAGATTATTATCATATTGCTCACTCCGCCGCTTAAAACCATATGTTTCTCCATGATTATTTATTCTTGATATGTGATCAGTGATAAAACTTCGCGTAAAAATTTTCCTTGATCATGGAAAAACAGGGGCTTCTTCAAGCTCCGCTCTAAAAACCCTTAATTAATATGGTGAGAAAAACATATTGGGTGACATAATTTGTCGTCTGAACATATCGATAAGTATCTACTCGACCACTTATCCCGGGTTCTAGCAGTCGTGATAGCTGAGAACGGGGATTACTCCCATGTGGACAAGCTAGGATACGTGGTATCGCCCGATCTAGCCGTGTATTACCTCCGTGAAGCACTGCGTGACTATAGCTCCCTACAGGCGAAAACAGTTTGGAACAACCCCTTGGCGAAGAAAGAAGCCGAGAAGATAAAAATGGATCTTGTAGAAAAGGCTCTTGACAAGATCATAGCGGTGGATGACCCCCGAGAAATAAGGAGGATCGTATCGGCGGTAGCTGCTAAGGCATTAGCAAGAGCAAACCTTCTAAGAACCAAACCGGTAGAAGAGGAGGTGGCCGGCTGATGGGCGATGTATTCTTCTCGTTCAGGGGAAGAGTCTATATCAACGCTGAAGCCCTAAACATGGTTGAGAGCATAGGAAACTACGTCAAGCACCGCAGAGTACCGGTGATAGTTCCGGGAACATATGTAACCTACATGGTGCCAGCTATTAGTGGTGAATCAATAGCACACGGCTACCAGTACGTCTTAGCCCAGAAAGCCGTTGAGAAAGGACTTCCTGTCTGTAAGCTATGCAGACACGGAATATTCCTTAAGAGCACCAATGAATCAGTCTTCATGGACTCCTTCGATAAGAAAGAAATACCGAAAACACCTGAGGAGCTTGAAAAAGAGATCGTTGCTGGATGCGTTGTAGAAGACGTGGGTGGATTCCTGTATGCCTCTGAGAAAGGAAAATCAAAGGTGAAAAACCTTAAGAGAACAAGTAACTTCTACGTAGGATACATGATCCCCGCGGCGGAAGCCCTTATAAACACTGTGGTCGAGCCACAGCTGCATACAAGGTACGCTCTAGGCACAAAATATGTTGGCCGCGGAGAAAGGGAGGCCCGTGGACAGATGATCTACTACGTGGAGATAGCTTCTGCATCATACGTGTTCAGCTACGACCTTGACACGCGCTATATTGGGAGATCAACATATTCCATAGACATGGCTGGCAAACCCCTTGTCGGCAAAGACGAGATGATCGAGAGGAAGATCGTGGCGCTGGAAGCATTCGCAGAGTTCCTAACAGAGATGATGTTCGGCGCCAAGAAGACAAGATTCCTTCCAGTAATAGATTGGGAATCATTCGTTGTAGCAGTAAGCGATAAGCCATGGACGGTTCCAAGCCCCTTCACCAAGAAATATATTGAGAGAGCCACTAAGAAGCTCGAGAAAATCAACAAGAACACCAAGCTATACATATACAAGGAGGAAGGAGAGCAGGGGCCAGAAGAAGTTCTCCTACACGCAGTCGAGGACGCTACTGAGAGGATCAAACAATAAGAGCAAAGGGCAAACTAGGAATGAGAGCATACAGGCTAAGAATAGAGTTTGTCTGGGGCCACCAATCAAGAATAATAGGGTTATCTAAGACCAATCCCTCCTACTACTACCCGCCACCGACAACTATACTCGGAGCACTAGCAGAGCCTCTCGCAAAAGAATATGGTCTCGGCGAAAACCCCACTACCACAAGGATGTTGCTGAAAACATTATCACATAACCTATTAGCTATCGGGATAAAACCAGTTAATGCCCTCCCAGTAAAATACATGGATATTAACAGAATAATAGCTATAGGTAGCAGGAAAAAGAAGAAGTACCCTTCCCCCGAGGATCTGGGAGGATCCTTTGACGCACCTGCCAGGGGCAAAACCATAATGTCACCGCTAAGACTCGATGAGCCCCCGATTATAGACCTGGTTGTCCTCTTTAAGAATAACTCTATCAGCGTTAACAATATCGAGCTAGATATCAATGATGATGTCCTATGGAGGATACACAGACTTGGTAGCAAGGAGAGCATAGTATCAGTTATAGAAGTAGAGCAATCCAATGAAATAGGTGTCGAGCAAGGCTTAACCGTGACTGGATACTCATTTCCATTCACGAACTCAATCAGTGTGGTTGAAAAAATAAGTGGGCGCTGGGCCTACGAGGTATATATCAACCCGTTCCAGCTAACTACGGAGCCCTTACTCTACGAGTATTTCTCCGGGAAAAATCTCCTGACATATATGATACCATTGAAGACTAGCATATACGATGATCCATTAATAAAAATCCGTGTCAACGCCCCTCTAATAATATACAATGTAGGTTTCAAGGCCGGACAAGAAAAGATTATTGGGGTGACGCCGAAGTAATGGTACAGATAAAACTCCATGTTAAACCCGACAACCTCTTCCTAACTCAGATAATATATGAAGGAATAATGCTTGTATTGCAGCACAACACGGATACAGCCAAGATAACGCTTGAGAAAATCGAGCTAATTGGAGACGCTCTACGTAAGACGCTACAGGAGATAAGCGGAGATGAAGAACTGGCCAAGCACTACAGAGCCGTAAACATAAGGCTTGCAGGTAATGATATAAAATACAATCTTGGCGGGAAACTGCTCAAAGCAGTTGGAATTGACACTAAGAACAGGATAACAAATATCGGACAGATCATAGAGTCTCTTCTGAAGAATTTCGATAAAATCAAAGATATCAGCGACATCGAGTACACATATATTATAGGAAAGGACTTTGTTATTGGAAACAAGAGTAAGGATCTATTATCGGGAATACAGTTGTTCAAAACCGATAGATATACTGGGCTGACATCCCTTGATACTGATACAACATATCAACAATTCACGGTAAAATCTGATCCACTGCTCTATCTCTTCGCAATACTCGGGCTCGCTTCATCATATGCTGGCGGAACCTTTGAGCACAGCTACCACGTCTTCCTATCCCCTGATGAGATAATAGAGATCCTTGCTCGGGGTGATCCCGAATACCTCTATAATGTTATGAGCCTTAAGAGGGAAGTTATAAGAAGACTCAGGGAAATCCTTCGATCGCGTGTTCCAGAGGAACTATTACTGCTAAAAACACTGATCGATCTAGGTTTACAAGAGCTAATGATAAAATACGAAATAGATCATCTATCTCTTCAAATATACGTGGTAGCTAGAGAGGGCAACACTTTCAAGATATATAACAAGATCCCATTAACAATATATGCTCGACCATATTATATGGAAGTTCTAAGACAGTTATCGAGAGAACCAGAGAAACTTATAGAGGCTCTTCAAGAAACTATAAGCCCTAATAGTTCATTGGTGAAAACACTACAGATGCTTGAAGCCAATCGTAAACCTCCCGATACTGCCCATGCCATAACAGCGATCAGGATGCTCCACAGACTCATCATCTCCGGTGAGCCGGACAGCCTATATAGTTTTCTAAGAGAGATAGAAACTGCTGCTAAGATACTGGAGCAGGAGGGGGCTCCGGCATCACTAAATAGGGCTAAAGGCTACAAGTACATATTATCACGTATATCATCAACCTTATAATATTTCTAGGTTTGATATGTTTTTCATCATATGTAGTTGTTCTTGATAAATAAGTAAGTACTTTGCATCATTGGTGGATGGATCCATGCAGGATCAACTGGAAAGGATCTATAGGTTTTATGCCTACAAGGGTAGACCATTCCTAAAGTATGCCTGGAAAGAAATAATGAATAACATGATCACGGTTGTCGAGGCCCCTACAGGTTATGGAAAGACAACACTCTCACAGGCGTTCGCTCTATATAGTCTTAGCGAAGGCTTTAAACAAATAATCTCCTATCCTCTCAGGACGCTTCTCGAAGATCAATATAGAAAATTCAGCCATATGACCTCTAAGCTGAGCTTGAAAGACGTTGTTGGTACTAGGTATATGCATCATCTCGACTCTTACTTTTTTGTGAAACCCATAACATTGACGACAGTCGATACTTTCTCGATGACGCTTTTCGGTCTCGAGCCAATGGATCTCGAGAAGGCTTTTTCGCAGTACTATGGTGGAAGTATTCATGACTCTATAATTTATAGTATAGGCCACTATCTGTTCTCTAGATCATCTGTATTATTGTCCAATATAGTTCTAGATGAAGTGCATCTCTTGGCTGATTCTACGAAATCATTGAACTTCCTCGCTTCATTAATTGTTATCGCCCGGCAGAACGGCTTAAGACTAGTATTTATGTCGGCAACCCTGCCTAGAGCACTAATAACCACGTTGAGGAGAATAGATAGATCAATAGTAGTGGCGGATTTCAACGAGGACTTGGATCCGGACTTCATAGGAGAGAGGGAGGCCAAAGAAATAGACTACTCGCCACCTGTAAGGATCGGCTCGAAGACCAAGTATGAGACTATAATCCAGTGGCTTTTGGAGGCGGAGAAAAAAGTTCGCGGAAACGGGCTTAGGGCAGTACTGGTCTTTAATACTGTTAATGAGGCCATCGAGATGTATAATCGGCTCCTAGAAACCGATCTTCGGAGGAAGAATATCATCCTCCTGCACTCAAGATTCAGGGAGAACGATAGGAGGAGCAAAACAGCCCTACTTGAGAAGCTCACGTCTATACTGAAGGAAAGGCTTAGGAATCACTCCAACTGCTCCGGCATAGAATATATTGTTGTCTCAACACAAGTTATAGAGGCTGGTGTTGACATATCCTCGAATGTCTTCATAACTGATGCGGCTCCAGCCAATTCTCTCATTCAGAGGCTGGGCAGATTCCTTAGATATCCTGGAGAAAACCGTGGCTTCCTAAGGATCTGGTATGATGAATCGATCGACGATAAGGGTGGGAGATACAAGGTTTACGACAAACATCTTGTCAAGAAAACACTTGACTGGCTTAGAGCTGAGCATAACTTCAATCCACATATACCTTCAAAATACCGTGATCTACTCGACGGTGTCTACACTACAAGCGACTACATTGTAAGCGTCTCCGAGGTAGAGGAACTAGTGAGCCTTACCCTACAGCTTAGGAGTCCTCGACGCGCCGTGGAGAAATTCATAGAACTAGGTGGAAGCTATATTAGGAACTCTGTTCTCGTCCCAGTCGTGCCCGAGACCCAGATCGCGGAATCTATTGAGGAGATCGAGCCGATACCTTTACCAATAAGATCTATCAATAAAGACCTGGTTAAAGCAGTTCTAGTCAGGGATCCCACAGGATATAGGAGGGTAGACCTGAGTGAATACGGGCTAGACAAGAGGCGGGGGTTCCACTACCAGCTAATAAGGCTCTTATTGCGGCAAGAAATAGCCGCCCTAATTGTTCGCGGGACATATGATATTGAAAGAGGACTAGTGATAAGCTGAGAGGTGTGTAATCTATGAGTACGCATAGAATTATAAGCTACTATTCAAGCTCGGAGAGAGGTCGTGGCCGGGTAATAGAGTATCTTACCGATCATATTGATGAAATGATTGATCTTATAGACGAAGAATCAAAGACCATAAGCTATGGTACTAAGCTCTACAATGATTATAAGGTATTAATGGAAAGAGAAGGGATAATGTTCGAATACGGCTATGCCGACATAGTTTATACAGCAATAATCTTCCATGACGTAGGCAAGGCGTTACATTATCCCCGCGTCATAAATGCTATGAAACATAATGGATATGTATCATTTGCTGGCCACGAGGCATTTTCAGCCATACTCCTTGAAGAACTTGCCAGAAAACTTTCTATTGAGAAGCCAGAGAACTACTCGGTAGAAGCAATAATGCCAGCTATGTTCGCTATACTATATCACCATCACTCACTAGTTCTCGGCAAAAGGCTTGAGAGACTAGGAAGTACTATAAAGAAGATGGACAATAATACCATTACTTTAATAATAGATTTGATCAAAAACGATCTTGGCCGATACAAGCATAAAAGCAGTCTTATAGATGCCCTCCTAGATAACCTAGAAGAACCAATACATAGAACCATAGAGAAGCTACGGCTAAACCCCAGCTACGCTGTGAATGAACTCGACGAAAAACTAAAGAGAAAAATAGCGTCAGGAAAGAAAAGAGATATACTCCTCAAGAAACTAATGCACTTAACACTTACAACACTAATAGCCCTAGACTACGAGGCAGCAAGAAGAATAAGAGGAGGAACACCAACCATCTTCGGAAAAATGTGTACCGAATGGCTAAATCACTATATTAAACGAACAAGACAGAAACACAACTAATAATTAACCAAATCAAACAACCAAACCTTCAGCCCTATATTGTTACAATTCCCATTTCTGCAGCATTTTTGTTAGGCTTTTGGACCTTCAATTCTATTATAGTTGTTACTCAAGAAGATATTCGAGCATACCATCAAGGCGAAAATCTATGACTTTCAATTCTATTATAGTTGTTACCGCATAAATGAGCTTGAGGAGCAGGTAGGACAATTAAGAACTTTCAATTCTATTATAGTTGTTACCCTATACCCAAGGCCCAGAGGTTGCTCTTGTACAGCTCCCCACTTTCAATTCTATTATAGTTGTTACTTTCAATCAGTTGGTCTAGTGTTACTGGTTCTTCACGGTAGGTCTTTCAATTCTATTATAGTTGTTACGACAGCCCAAGCCTTGGAAGTCGAAGAACAAGAAATACACCTTTCAATTCTATTATAGTTGTTACTGTATCAGGGCCATAACTCGTGCTATGCTATCCATGAGGCTTTCAATTCTATTATAGTTGTTACTCCTCGAACCTGATTCCTACGACGTCTAGTGTCCTGACAATCTTTCAATTCTATTATAGTTGTTACTGGCTAGAGAAGGTATTTAAGCCGGGGGTGCCCGAAACTAGCTTTCAATTCTATTATAGTTGTTACATGATGGGGTACTTGCTAGACAAACTAAACGATATAAATACTTTCAATTCTATTATAGTTGTTACTTAGACTAGCGGTTACATCTATGTCAATGTATTTTTCTACTTTCAATTCTATTATAGTTGTTACCTTTCCGAGACCTCATAACAAAAGCACTAGACATACTCAACTTTCAATTCTATTATAGTTGTTACATAGTAATACCAGTCCCGAAGACCGAGGCAGAGAAGATAACTTTCAATTCTATTATAGTTGTTACTTTTTCCTGTCGAATCGGTCTCGTCGTCCATGAGTATGTCTTTCAATTCTATTATAGTTGTTACACTAGTCGAAGTCTCTTGGTCTGGATCCTATTTCTGCTCGCATATTATATAAGCCTTGGTGTTCAATAGGACTATCCTTGAGCCCGGTTCGACCCGTATCTCGTCACAGGAATTGTTTCTGTGTACTGCTGGTTTTTGTATAATGTTGATCACTTCGAGTAGTAAGTGACGATCGTAGTAGAGGGGTTATGTTTGTGGTTATCGATTGTTCTGCTTATGTATTTTTGGAACCGTGTTTATGGGTAAGGTCTATTGGGTTGTTCGTTCTTAGTATATAGT
>JAADCY010000233.1 GCA_013154205.1 Thermoproteota archaeon
CATGGTATAATAGGTTTATTTCTACCAGTATATATCATTAACAATTGAGGCGGCAATGAGCTACTCTATGGCGGGACTGAAGAAGTGATGATGCCGGGCGCTTATTTGAGCCGCTCTCGGTAGAATTATTCCTTTTCTCCTAAGCTCTATAATCTTCTTAGCGATCTCCTCTTGTTTGAGCCACTGTCCATAGCCACTACCCATTCCTATTATTTTCATTATTTCTCTTCTGAACCACTTAGGAATAGGTTTTGGCTCCATGTATGCATAAGGTGTTCCCGGTAATGGCATGAATGTGTGGAGATGAATTCTTGCACCTAGATCTACAAGCCTACGTATGGCTTCGGCTGTCTGATGAAGATCATCATCTTCTTCGATCGGTAAGCCAACGATGAAGTCTATGTCTGGCCGGAAACCATACTGTATAGCGTTTTCAACAGCTTCATATACGTCTTCGATAGTATGCCCCCTACCCAAGAGCTTGAGAACTCTATTGCTTCCCGATTGTGCACCCATTATGATGTTTTTATTGGATACATATCTAGCCAGGAGCTTGGCTGCTTCTCTAGTTAAATGTTCTGGACGTACTTCGCTAGGGAAAGTGCCGAAATATAGCTTGCCTCTTCCATGTTTTCTGAACACACTATATATTCTATAAAATAACTCCTCTATGACGTCTAGAGCTGGTTCTCGAGAATAGTGTTTTAGCCCATACGATAAGCTGTCTGGAGAAACAAATCTTACATCATTGAGTCCGTCCGTCATCATTGTGTCTACATGTTTAATGATAATATCGATGCAGCGATGACGCATTGTTCTACCGAAAACATAGCTTACCTGGCAATACTTGCATCCATGGGGGCAGCCACGTGTGATCTCTATTGGGTTATATAGATGCCTCCAATAAGGAAATGCTGGGTAACGATCTAGATCGACGTATCTGTTCCTAGAGCCTGTGTATATAACATTATTATCGTAAATAGTGAATAGTCCTTTGACACGTAATAGATCACCATTGTCTATGAGTGTTTCTAGAAACTCGCGAATAGTATCTTCTCCCTCACCTATAACTGCATAGTCGAATCCCAAGACCCTCAGCGTTCCCAGCGGGTCGCCCGATGGATGAGGCCCTCCGGCCAGTGTTATTAAGCCTTTATCCTTTGCGATTCTTATAAGACGCTCTAGTTCAATGCGAAAATTATCATTGACCAGCGAGAAAGTGTTAAGAGATAGGGCTAGTACTCCGTACCTGTATTTTCTAGAAACTAAATCAAATAGTTCAATAGAATCCTCTGCACGCATTTTTTCAAGTATAAATACGTCAACGCCTTCGACTAGATCGGCTACCGCAGCAATTACATTAACACTATATCTGGTAAACCGTGTACGATACAGCAACAAAGCAGTAGATGACGTCATACAGACCCCTACTGGAGAGGACTACCAAAAAAGTTATCCGGTTCTATACAATATAACTTATCCAGACAGAGAGACGATGATCTATAGATCGGTGGAAAGACATGAACAACATCAGTTTAACAGACAAGGAGATCGAGTACTTCATGAAGAAGATTAGGCTTAAAATACTACATGAGGACAGCGATATAGTCCTTATGACAGCGCCAAACGAGGACGAGCTGATTGAGATAATACGAGAACTTATTAGTGAAAGACCTATGAATCTAAGAGAGATCCATACAATCCTATCAGGTATCGCCAGCGAGGATAAAATAAGGAAAGCGTTATCAACGCTTATCGAGCAAGGACTAGCGACTATGGGGCCTGACGGCCGATATATGGCGATAGTATATTAGGTAACACTCTGTGTTTGTTAATGCCTTTTCTCTTTCCTTCTTTATTTTAATGAGATAGCTACTAGCAGTTTTCGTCAAATAACTTGTCGAAATAAAGTAGTAGTTCATCATAATCGTTAACAATTATGTCAGCTCCTAGCATCCTTAGAGATTCTGCCCTTTCCTTAAACCTCGTTATGCCTATAAACCTAACGCCTGCCTTTGTACTGCTAATATAGTCCTGCTTATAATCTCCTATGTATACAGCACAGCGTGGCTCGATACCGTATTTGCTGACAGCATGTCTAATCAACCAGCTTTTATCGAATAGTTCCTCTTCAGTACCACCGCGTATCATTAAGTCAAATATTGTGTATATTTCATCTATATATTCATCAAGACCGTGACGGGCTAGTTCAAGCCATAGAAGTAAGGGATGTGTTTCTCTCCCTGAAATGATAACGATCGGTATTTGGAGGCTTTTGAGAATACTTAAAAAGCGATGAATACCCTTAACCGGATATCCTGATTTACTTGGGTATATTCTTCTAAAGTACTTCCAGAAATCCTTGTTATCCCTTTCTGGGGGAATAAGGTCATGTAGGTTATCATTGGCTACTCGTTGTACGAACTCATCATAACCCACAGTACCATATCCGTATTTCTTCATAGATTCGATGAATGCCTCGTAGAAATCTATCATGTTATCCATAATTGTCAAATCATAATCTAGGAGCACTAATCTTTTAGCCATAATGTGTACACCCATGGTCAGATTTCGGGAGACTCCTCACAACATACGGTAATCGGCAAACTCATCATCCCGATAAAGCTCAACATAGAGGTTAATATTATCCGGCTTAAATTAAGAATACGGTGCGGGGGATTATGAAGGATAAACCTGTGCTAGATACATGTATTATTAAGGATTATGAAATAAAATGCAGTAATAACACCGTAGAATTCGTTGACAAAAACGTGTTTATGATAAACAATCTAAGGTCTAGCGCTATAATGTTTCAGACCGATTCGTCTATCAATATAGTTTGTCCGGGAACGAGGTTCCAGGAGCTTACGTGGGGTAAGGATAAGGCTGTACTATGGCTTTTCCCTGATTTCCTTAACAACAAAAAGATACCGTGTATTTGTACAGATTATTCGATCACATATCTTTACGATAATGTGTATCTGATTGGCCATGAAAGCCTACAAGAACGGCTAGCAAAAGATCATATACTACGTTACTACTCGTCCTTTGTGAGACTACTCCTTGAACCGGATAGCCCATTATTTATTGTTCCTTCTCTTGAACCGGAATACTCAATACTAACTATGGTATCGTATGGCGGCGGTAAACTCCTATGTAGTGCCGCGATGAGGAATTTCTTAAAACTATTCATCAGCGATGCAGACATTATTGATAGATTAAGCGATCTATTAGTAAGCGGTTTTCTATCCCCATACATAATACTATCGATCTTAAAGGGGATCATAGGTTATGAAAAACTAAACGTATTTGTCAGCGGTAATGAATTATTTATTGAAACCGAAGAATTTGACCTCATATATAAAAAATATGGGAAAGGGAGGGAGATAATAATTCATGATCATTGATATGCATTGCCATGCGCATGAGTATGATGAAGAATCTATTGTTGAATTCATAAGCCAGGGAATCCTATTAGTGTCTGTGGCAGACGATCCTGCCACTAGCCATAAGAATATCTTGCTGGGCGAGAAGTATAAGGGCTCGTTGGTGCCATGCGTGGGAATTCATCCATGGGAGGCTTCCAAGTACAGCGCTGCAGATGCGGAAAAACTTGTTGCACAGGCTCTAGAAAATAATGTGAAATGTGTTGGCGAGGTAGGTCTTGATCGCTTATTTGTAGCTAAGACCATTGATAAGCAGAAGAGTATATTTCAAAGATTCCTAGAGGCTGCAAGAACACATGACTTCATTTTTAATTTACATACGCCGAGAACATGGCGTGAGGTATTCGAGCTACTCGTAAAATATGATGTTAAGAGAGCGTATTTTCACTGGTATACAGGTCCTTTGGATTTGTTGAAAGACATTGAGTCTATGGGTTATTTTATAGGTATTAATCCAGCCGCGCTCATACAGGAAAAACATAGAAGAATAATAGAAAAGGCGCCGCTCAGTATAATGATTACAGAGTCTGACGGTCCGTATAAGTATAAGTCGTTAAAACTTAATCCGTTCTTAATCAGGAACACTATTGAATTAGTCAGTAAGATAAAAGAAGTTGATACACGTAGTGTTATTAATAAGATAGAATTGAATGCTAAGAAAATGCTTGGTTTGATCTGATCCTGATGAGTCTAAAATTGTTAAGTGTAAAATATTTTATCTTTAAGCTTCTATAGAGGCCGTTGCGTTATTGCCTACTGATACAGGTATGCTTGGCTCATATATTATAGCTACTACAACTTTATCTCTCCGTCTAAAGACTGTTAGCTCTAGATCTTCTGCTTTAACACTAATGTTTTTAGGTGTTTCATAGCCTAGTTCACGGACAATGAAATCGATTGTTCTAAATATGTCGTAGCCCATTCTAACAGCACTCTGTATTTTTGAATAAGGCATTGTATTAGTAGAGCTGCAGGTTATCATGCGTCCCTGAAGATCTAGTACTGCCACGGCTAGTTCTGACATGGTTTTCACCCTTTCCTTTATCCTCATTGACCATTGAGTATTTATAAGGGGTGTAAAGGAGTAATTCTAAAGGATATCGCAGAGTATTACGGTGTCTGCGTATTGATGTGGAGACTCTACGCATCAATGATCATATCGATCTTAATTGTTACAGGTGCGAGCCTCCTAATTCTATGGGCTATATCACCTCTCATTGGCGGTGTCAGTATAGAGTCGCTTATCGTTATGGTTGCGATCATATATCTTGTACAATGGCTTATTTCACCCTATATTATTGATGCCATGTACCATGTTGAGCCATACGATGATAGAGCGCCATCGTGGCTTAAGGAGGCCGTGGATAGGATATCGAGGGAGAGCGGTGTTAAAAGACCTAGGCTCATGATCGCTGATCTTGATGTGCCCAACGCGTTCGCTTATGGTAACATAGTTGCTGGGTATAGGGTTGCCGTTACTAGAGGCCTTTTAAGGATACTTGAGCCTAAAGAAGTCGAGGCGGTGATCGGGCATGAGATCGGGCATTTAAAGCATAAGGACGTAATAGTAATGATGATGATCGGGCTTCTCCCAGCTATATTATGGTGGCTCGGAAATATCTTGATGCGCTGGGGATGGTTCTACGGTTTTGGACGAAGAGATGAGAACGACTTAAGCCCTATAGCGATAATGGCTATAGGTGTAGGACTCACAATTGTGGCGTTCATATTGAATCTAGGGGTGCTGTATCTCTCTAGGCTAAGAGAATATTATGCAGACATGCACTCCGCCTTAACAGTAAAGAACGGTGCTTATTATTTACAAAGAGCTCTCGTCAAGATATTGGCCGCTACAGGAAAAATAACGGATAGGATGAAATCACAAATAGCGAAGGCTTCACAGCTTAAAATGCTACTTATAGCTGATCCCGAGAACGCAATCAATGTAAGTACCCATGATATAGACTATCTAATCGAATATATCAAATCGATCAAGCCTAGCTTATTGGAAGAATTGTTTAGCTCACATCCTCATCCGTCGAAAAGACTGAAATTCCTTGATAAATTTAGAAACATATAATCTTGATCATTATTGTTGAATATTGTCGACTAATCGTCTAATCTTCAAATTTATATAGATACCTGGAAGATCTATATAGTTAATGAAGTAAATATATGTGGCAATGGAGGGGATCACTATGGAGATGGAGATAGAAACGCCGATATATAGAAAGGATGGAAAGATAGTGCAGAAATTTACAGTAAAGAACGGTAATAATACATGGTTTGGTATCGCAACATATGAACATATGAATATTAAGCCAGATAAACTATTCAATCTAATAAAAAAGAGCATTACAGACGCGTCTAGAGGCTATGAATATAGCGTTATAGGCAATATAAATGGGTATAGGTACCAAGTAGTGCTTAGGAGAGATGAAGAATTCAAGCTACAAAATGTGTCAAAGATCGAGATCCGTATAAGCGATGATAAGTCTGAAAAAATACATTTAAGTATTAAGATTAAGGATTAAGGTTATCAATTATTTCCTTGATCTTGTTAATTGCTTCGTTTAACTTTTCAAGCTTTTCAGCTAATTCTTGCTTCTCCTTTGCTAGCTCTTCGTATTTATTCTTGAGTTCTTCATATTGCTTCTTAAGGTTTTCTAGCTCCTCTTTCGTCTTCTTTAGTTCCTCTTCTAGTTTTTTCTTTTCCTCACGTACTACTTGTAGGTCAGCTTCGACCATTGTTTTTGGCACCTTTAGGAATGGCACAACAATCTTTAGTTCGCCGCGCTTAAGCTTTTCATATGTCTGAAGCACTAGTTTTCCGGCCTTTGTCTTACCGTTGAGATGAGCTCTTATCATTGTCTCGCTACGCCCTACTTCATCAGCTATTTGGCTTATCGTATATCCGGCCTTATAGCGTGCTAGTGCAGCCGCAGCCACTGCGAGGCTGTCAACCCATGTTGCACGCTCTATGGGGTCCTTGATCAGTTCTATGACTTCGGGGGAATACAGGGTAGCTATGATCAGAGCCATTTCAAGCTGTTGTATTTCTTTCTTACTCGTCGGCCTTAAAGGTATATGTGATAAATCAATTGTTATCTCTTCGGTCATTTCATTTATTTTCTCATTTACGCTCATTACTTTCACCCTCATACACTTATAGGAGACTTATATTCTGCATATTATTTTATAACACATTATCTCTAAATATATCTTTTCTCAAATATTCCTATACAGTGTTCCCAATAATAAATAATTTATAATGATTCATAAATCTTTTAAATCTTTTATAGTTCCTAAAAAATATTAGCTATGGTAATCCATTATGAAAACTGAATAGAAAACCGCGAAAGGGAATAGATTTGCCTAAATGCCCTTGGTATAATAGTGGTTTATGCTATAGCAGGCGTACTGTATCAAAATATGGTAGCCCATCCCCAGAGCCTGTGATCGAGGATATATGTCTGACAAACAAGTTTACATCGTGTCCACTTTACGAAAAACCAGGGCCTGAAGAAGGATTAGCGGAAGCCCTTGGTGTCGAAATACGTAAGGGATACTACCCCCTAGTACATGTTCTGTCAGAACCTGTTAATTCGGATTGTCCCTTCTATAAATTGATGAAAGTAGGGGAAAACATGTATGTTGCTTACTGTTATATAACTGAAAGATATATCACTAGAAGCGCTGTGAAGAAATGCGCACTATACTGGGATAAATGCCCATTCTATGAAATAGGTGCTAATATGGAAATATTATAAATCAATAAAGTTTTTCCCTTAAACTTCACTAATAGCAACACTATCGATGCCTGAAGGCTCTAGACTATATATGTCATACACAGCTCTTACAACATTTATCAAAGTATCTATTTCGGGTGGATCGTATAGGTATAGAGGTGGCATGTTATCAATTATAAGGTACGGCACATCAATATTATCATACACTACATTGTAGACTACTGATATTGAATATATTTTTCTTAGTAATTCTACCGTAAATGCAACTATATTATCGATCATTACTCCCTGACTCGACCTACTCGTATAGAGTATGATGTTAATTGTTTTCATAAATGCAGCACCTTTTTAAGCCGAAATGTGTTTTCTCATTGATTCCCGTGTGGAAATGGTAATCATTAAGGATAAAACTGGTCGGGCTCAGTATTAATTATAGACATTGGTTTATGCTCCTTATATCGACTGATACTCCACCCATTGTCTCGGTGGATTTTATACCTTCTCTACTAACACATAGTGTTACTTTCATACGACCGCTGATATTTTCTATCTTTACGCCGAGCAATCTCCCCAGACCTCTACTGATAGTAACTGGGGACAACTCCATGAAAATACGTCGTGCTATTGAAGCTGCTCGTTTATATCTCTCATATTTCGTCTCATTGAATTTTGCAATGAATACAACGGTGTTACTATACTTAGGATTAGCCAGTATTCGTCTAACTATTCTTGGAAAGGAAGGATTTGAGCCATAGATGACAAAGGTCTTAGTATCTATAGGTTCTAACACTAGATCCACTGGCCTATCACGTAATTCGTAGAAAAATATTCTCGAGTAACACAGCTTTCCAGCGCAGTTGTCCGATAATATTTTGAAAACTTGGAGAAAACTTACAGATCTTCTTGGTAGAATTATATATTGCCAATCATCTGTCTTCTTAGTATGCCAGAACTCGGGTATGAAATTCTCCGTTTCAGGCGTCAGTATAAGGTCAAATCCGGATAAATTCAGTAAAACAATATTACTTCCAGTATAAATCTGTCTTGACATTTTATATCAACCTATTTTATTTCAAACACTTATTATATTAGTTGATTAAA
>JAADCY010000004.1 GCA_013154205.1 Thermoproteota archaeon
CGGTCAAACTACCGACAGGCCTCAAAGAAGCAGAACTATCAAGACCAGTCATAGAAGTCAGAGACTTCCTCACAGACGAGCTAGAATACGAGATATACACGTTCGGCGAACAAACAGTTGTAATCCCCGTCAAGAAGTTCAAGACAAAGACAGGGCTAGGAACAATCGACAAAGTTGTAAGGACAATCAAGCGTATCCTCCCAGGAGCAGACATAAGTGTTGATGGCAGCGTCATAACGGTCACCATACCCAGGAAAATGATAAGAACGTACAATAGGAAGCTCAAGAGGCTCAGAAAACTAGAGGATAAATACAATGTATCGATCAGGATAAGGATAGCTTAACATAATAACGGAAAAAAGAAAGTTGTATTGAACAACCAGTTACAACGGCTTTGTACTGCTAGGTTTTCTTCTCCTTGCTTTTCCTCCAAGCCCGCAGTATGCCCCATCCTAGGCCGAAGACGTAGAGGACTACGATCCCGAAGATTAACATGCCTATAGCTGAAGCGGATAACACGGCTTTACACCTCCGCTGTGACTGTTTCTTTTAGCTCGGTCTTCCACTTCAACCCGGTGACTAGTATCGCCGCGATCAATAGGGCTACCATGACTATCAGTGATACTGGGCTGATCGACTTCGTGAACCATAGTCCATAGAACAATATTATCGCCATACTTATCGGCGCAGCGTACTTTATGAGATAGTCGAACCACACGCCTAGCTTTAGCTCGGCGTACGGGTTAGCGTATTCTCTCAGCTTCTTCACTCCTAGGTAGAAGCCAGCCACGGCTGCCTCTAGCAGTACTATCCATACTAGGTTGGTTGAGCCCACCATGAAGTCGACGGGATCGATCATATTGGGTTTGAACACGAATATCAATCCTATGATGAACGATATTATCGTAACAGCTGTAACCGTCTGCCTCCTGGTCACACCGAACTTGTCGCGTAGAGCGGCATAGACGGGCTCTATGATTGAGATCAGTGATGTATAGCCCGCTAGCCACAGCACTAGGAAGAATATGAGGCCGAATACAGCCGCTACCGATGGGCCTCCCGGCAATCTGCTCATCGCAGTAGGTATTGTTATGAACGCTAGTCCTCCGCCGCCAAGCGGTATCTTCAAAGCCTCAGGAGAAGCCACGTTGTTGAGGCTCATAAGGTAGCCTATGATACCCCATGTCGCGAAGCCGAAGAAGAAGCTGAAGCCACAGTTGGCGAAAGCCGTTATCCATGCACTATTTGGTAGTTCTGATTTCTTAGGCATGTAGCTAGCATAGACGATCAGCGGCGCGGCCATGATGCTTAGCGTGAATAGTATTTGTCCGAACGCGTCAATCCACACACTACCCTGTGCTAGCTTGGAGAAATCTGGTGTCAGATACCAGTTGATACCAGTGTCGGCTCCCGGCAGTGTTACTCCTCTTATGACTAGTATGACGCTTAGGATCCATAGCAGTGGTATGGCTACAAGGCTAGCCTTCTCTATGCCCTCGGATACTCCGCGGAACACTGTATACCATGTCACAAACCATGTGACGGCTAGCCCTACAAGGACTAGCCATGAGTTAGACACTAGGTTCGAGAAGAGCGTTGATGCTGAGAGCTGCCCGGCGGCTAGCTGTGGGGCGTAGACTATTGATAGCCATATATAGTCGAACACCCATGCTAGTACGACGGCGTAGTATGTGCCTATTATGAATACGTCTAGGATCGCTATCCATCCTATGATCTCGAGGTTATCCCTGATCTTCCTGAAGACCTTGGGTGATGAGCCTCCGAAGTAGTTGCCGAGCAGGAATTCGAGGATCAATAATGGTACTCCGACGATTAGTAGGGCTATGAAGTATGGTATTAAGAATGCTCCTCCACCATTACGGTATGTTAGCCAGCTGAAACGCCATATGTTTCCCAAACCTATTGCTGAACCTATTGCTGCTAGGATGAATCCTTTCCTCCTCTTCCAATACTCGGCTGCAATTTCACCCACGACAATCCCACCTCGGGGGTTTAAATACATTATTAGAGAATATCACAGATTATAAAAATCTTATCCATCAGTCTTTAATACGAGAATTTGTACGAGTTTTAAATACACATTATTGGAGCCCCATAAGGAATTGAATCAATTATTTAAAGAAAAATTCATCGATACTCTTATGCTTCTCAGCCAGCGCAATAATGTCTTTGATCGTGAGGCCTAAGGAGAACTTCTCTACAGAAACCTTATAGTTACCACCAGGAGTCTCCTCCGCCTGGTCTAGCGGGACAAATCTCCAGCCAGAACCACTCCCGATGACTTTGACAGCGATAAAAGCATAGCCGCCGCTCCTCCTAATGAATTCACGTAGTTTCGAGACCTGATGGCCGGGGACATAGAGGTCTCGTTGTTCACGCATAGTTTTAACCTCGAAGGCAAAGACCACGCCGTTCTTGATCGCCACTAGATCTGGTACTGCGAACCTCCTAGCCCTAGCTCCGCTCGCCGGAGCACGCATGACCGCGAATCCTTTCTTCCAGAGCTTCATCAATAAGTCTCTCTCGTGGCTAAACCCGCGTTGACGACGGCCTGTCAAGACATTATCATCTCTTAGATACTGGCCTAACATGATATTATTACAGGATTAGTGATAAACCATACGTTATCAGCATTGCTACATAGGCTATGCTCAGCATTAGGGCTATTGTTGCGAGGGTGTGTTTTATGCTTCTAGACTCGCTATAGATCACGGCTAGGGTGGCGATACATGGTACGTATAGGACGACAAATACTGTTAGAGCCGCTAGCTGTGGCACAGTAAGCCCCAGTAGGGCTAAGGCTTGCTGTGCAGAAGCAGTGCCTGTGAGTATGGTGAGGGTCTCTATAACTGCTTCCTTCGCTATGAAGCCAACCAGCAATGCAAACGCTACTATCCATGCTTTACCGGGGCTTATCCCTATCGGGTAGACGATCGGTGATAAGAAGTGGGCGAACCCAGCAGCTATGCTTTCCGCAGGATTATCTGTTAGTGCGAGGCTCGGTGAAACATTTATCATAAACCATAATATGATGCTTAGAGCAAATATAATGGTGCCCGCCTTCTTCAAGAAATGCTTACTACTATCCCAGACATGCCACCAAATAACCCTGCCCAAAGGCCTATGTATAGGGGGGAGCTCCAATACCAGTTCGGGCTCTTTCCTCCCAGTCTTCCTCTTCTCAAGCATATATAGGACTTTATTGACAAGCGCGAACGCCAAGAATGCGACCGCGTATCCAAGCACAACCAGTAACGCGCCGTAGCCACTGACAAGGCTCGATGCAAAAGCAAGTATGACCACGAGCCTTGCCTGGCACGGGATAAACGGGAGAGTTATCAGTAAGCGTAGTCTCTCAGACCTGCTCGGAATAGCTCTTGTAGCAAGTATTGCGGGGACATTACAGCCAAGACTCATCGTCATAGGGAATATGGCGTGGCCGGAAACACCTATCTTGGATAAAGGCCCATGCAGACTAACAGCCATACGTGGAGCAATACCCGAATCCTCGAGAATAGCGAGGAATAAGCTGACTATCATGATCAGGGGCAGGAATATCAAGACACTACCTACACCACTAATTATACCATTAGCTATGAGGTCTGTGAGCCATGATTCTCCAAAAGTATTGATGATCCAGCCGCTGATCCACGAGAACAGCTTCTCCATCAACCCGCCAATACTGTATTCCTCGACGGCCGATGCCGCTCCGTGCATTCCAAGCGAATCCAGCAGTATATTAAGCGGGAACCCGGTGTTGATCGTGAAGGCTATCATGAACATTCCGAGGAGGATAGCTATACTTAGAATAGGGCCTATGAATGGCCTATAGAAGAGCCTTGTAAAACCTTCGAAACGACCCCTCTTTATAGCGAGTCTAACGATGGCGTCTCCAAGTATTTTCCTCAGGTACTCGAATCTCTTCCTAGCCAGTAGCTCGGCCGGGTCGCGGTGAAAGATCCTTCTAACTTCTTCACGGATCCTTTGGATCTCTTCCGCGACAGCTTCTCCGCAAACACCCTTAACATACTTGTACAGGTCATCATCTCCCTCAAGCAATCTCAAAGCCATCCATCTAATAGGGTATTCTAGTCTCTCTTCGAATCCGCGGAGAATAGACTCTATGGAAGATACGTGAGGTTCCAGTTCTCCATAATCTATTCTGAGAGGTTTTCTCCTACCCGCTTTTCCACGGGCAACATCTATGGCGGCTCTCAAAAGACTGCGTATGCCGCGGAGTGTTGCTGCCGAGACAGGTATTACGGGTACTCCTAGTCTCTTAGATATTAGATCATAGTTTATATGGATACCATGAGCGTGTGCAGCATCACTCTTTGTGAAACCGATCACTACTTTGCCCGTCATCTCTAGTGCTTGGATGGCCAAGTACATTGTCCGCTCCGGGTTGAGGCTGTCGACGAGAACTATTACCGCGTCCGGACGGCCGCTCAGTATATAGTTTCTAGCAATGCGTTCTTCAAGGGATAGTGTTGAGAAACCATATATTCCAGGCAGGTCTACAAGCTTTATCTTGTACCCGTCGAACTCCGTTTCTCCTTCGTGAACCTCTACCGTTACTCCCGGCCAGTTCGCTACATGCGCTCTCCTACCTGTTAGTATGTTGAATAGTGTTGATTTCCCAACGTTTGGCTGGCCTATGATTGCTATCTCGTATTCCTTCTTATGGGTTGATCGGCTCAACTATTATCCTCCTCGCGATCCCCCTTCCTATCGCGATCTCTACTCCCATCACCCTGATAATGATCGGGCCCCTGCCGATATTCATGACGACATCGACCGTTACTCCCGGAGTTAAACCCATTTGGTAGAGCCTGTAGATCCATCCTCCCCTACCTATGATCTCTACTACTCTACCCCTACTTCCACTCGGCATTTGCTCCAGCGTTATCTGCCTCGGCGTACTCACGTTGTCCACCTTTGCCTAGAAATGTTAGGCTAGCCTAACAGTACTCCTCAAGTCATATATTAGACTACAACGGCTTAATATTCTTGACTTTGAATTACATTCTGAACAGTGGATGGAAGCAAGTGGTAATGTGGATTGACGGGAGTCGGCAATATACTATGGAACATGATATCACAGTATGGGATCCTCGGAGTATTCCTGGTATCACTACTAGGAAACGCGATACCATACAGCACGATACCGTACCTCATATTCATCATAATCTATAGCGGCACAGTACAAGATCCCATGACTAATCTCTTAATAACACTAGCCGGAGGACTAGGCGCGGCGATAGGCAAGGTGATAGTCTATTATTTCGGAGTAGGAATAAGGAAGCTCATACCCGAGGACATGAAGAGGAACATGGAGGTATTCATCAGGATCAGTAGGCAGAGCGTTTTCCTCGCAGTATTCCTCTTCGCAGCCCTACCACTACCCGATGATATCCTCTATGTACCGCTTGGAGCGATGAGGTATGATCTGGTAAAGTTCTTCATAGCACTCCTTGCAGGCAAAATAGTCATAACAGGGACAGCGGTGTATTTCGGCTACACAGTCTCGTGGCTGATAGGGAACGGTGGAAAAGTACCATGGTACATAGTAGTGCCAGTCCTCATCATAATATCTTTACTACTTACATATATTGTTGCAAAGATTGATTGGGCTAAAGCGGTCAAGATAACAGAGGAAAAAGGGTTATGGAGTGGGGTAAAATACGTATTGGATCAAACAGTTAAGGCTCTAGTAGACTTATTCCTCTGGCCCTGCAGGAAGCTCAAGGCTCGATAGTATATCTGATCCTAGTGATCCCCCTGCCTTTACTCTCACGTTTCAACAGCTTTATCCTGCCAACCTCCTTCGTATTGGCCACATGCGTGCCTCCACAAGGGAAAGCGCAGAGCCCCTCGATCTCAAGTATCCTTATCTTCTCGAGCCCCTCATGTAGCTCTGTCAATCTCTCATTGAATCTCTCCAAATATTTCTCTGCTTCACTGCGATCCATTATTCTGACTATGTGGCGTAGCCCGGCCTCGACTATCTTGTTAGCTTCCTCCTCTATTCTCGGTAGATCATCTCGTTTTATACGCGCGGTATAATCGTCATAACTATAATCAACACCTATAGCTCCACCGGCAAACCTAGCGTTGAAGAGCTTCTTGACAACACAGCCTATAATATGTGCCGCGGTATGCATTCTCATAAGCCTGTATCTCCTATCCCAATCTATAGCGCCATGAACCTTATCGCCTTTCTCAGGCATACGGCCCTCTAGAACACCCTCATGCACAATCCTATCTCCATCGAGATATGCACGCTCTACGACCAAGCGCCATCCATCCCCTTCAAGTACGCCTGTATCGCAGGGCTGCCCGCCACCACCTGGATAGAAGCATGTCTGGTCTAGCACGACACATGTCTTGCCATCGTTACGCCAGGCATCTATTACTGTTGCATCGAACTCCTTCATGTACTGGTCTTCATAATACAGTCTACGAGTACTCGTCAAGACCATGCACCCCCATACTATGATTTGTCTCCCAATCTAGAGACAGATGTCTCCATATATGTTCTCCTGTATTATCGCGGGACACACCCTCTTGACTCCAAGCATACTCATTATCTTGTCATGTATCTCCGCGTACTCCTTCTGATCCTTAGCCCATATCACAGTCATTATGTCGTGGTCTCCGCTTGATATGGCTATGTATTTTACTTGTTTGAACTTCTTGAGCTCCCGGACTATGTCGAAAAGCTTCTCCGGCTCCGTGTCAACACCAACAATGGCTACAACATTGTATCCAAGCATCTTCGGGTCAACCAGTATGGTGAACTTCTTGATAACGCCGATTTCTTCTAGCTTCCTTATCCTCTTAATGATAGCCACGTCGCTTATACCGATCTTCTCCGCTATCTCCGTGTAGGGTATTCTGCCGTTCTCCCTCAGCATCTCAATGATCTTCAGGTCTTTCTCGTCGATCTTATATCTCATGGCTTTTATCCTCCGGTATTCCTAGGTAATACTATGTCAGTACTAACCTAATATATTAGTAGCCTGAAACCCGTACAGGACATATTCTAACTCTCAAGAAGAACATCATATTATCCGGGAATAAGCAGTACAAATCTATCAGGTGATACATATGATTCCGGAAGGGATTAATAAGTTCTGGGAGTACTTCTTCAGAGAACGCAGAACATTGATCAAGAAAATGTGTGACGGACAAGCAGGTATGGCTGAATTCATGCTTGGCTTCACCCGTGCAACCCCCGCTGTCATAACGTGTGGCCCGGCGGGAGTCAATGGGAGTATAAAGATGGTTGGGCCCGTGCCGAAGAAAGAGTATATAGAGGAGTATGCTGAGAAAGCCGAGAAATACGCTTACAGGGAGAGACTCGATCCAAGAAGTGCTGCCTGCGTACTATACGATGAGTTCTATATAGAGGAGAAAATGGATCAATTATTGATCGGAGGCCTAGAGATGGGCTTCAACCATACATGGAGAAACCTAGAAGCAAGCCGCGAAGCAACCCTCCTATTCTACACTCCACCAGTAACGAGCTACGAGGTCAGAGCAGAAGTCGAGATAATAACTGATGACAATAATCCATACAAGAGGTTCCTGAACGCTTTCCACGACATATTCCATAGGCCGGGCAAGGGGAGAACGAACTATCCAGCATTAATATTCAAGATAAAAGAAATATATGATAACTCATCGACAAGGGAAGGGTTTGGAAAGAAGATATATCCCTAGCCAAGCGCCTCGTTTTTCTCGAAATACTCTATAACATCCAAGAAGTTGAGGAGGGCGCCTTTAAGACTCGGTAGTATTTCTCTTAAGAACTCCTTACCCTGCTCGGTAACCTCGTATCTCTTCCTCCTATCTCCCTCTTCACTTACCTCTCGGATCAAGCCTCTCTTCTTCAGGAGGAATAAGAGAGGATAGATCGTGCCGGGCCCCGGCGTGAGGAGCCCGTTACTGATCCGTGCTATGAGCTTCATGAGCTCGTAGCCGTGCGGCCTATACTTATATATTATAAAAAGAATTACTGCCCTACTTATTCTCGTCAGATTCACTTGGTTTCCACCTCCGAGAGTAAGGCCACCACGCCGCCCTGCCGAACAGTGCTAGCAGGGCTGGTGTTAATGCTAGTGCCGACATTATTGTTATCGTGAACACACCCA
>JAADCY010000117.1 GCA_013154205.1 Thermoproteota archaeon
GGCCCGAGCCGTGTACAAGGGCTGTGAGGCTAGAGGTCGCGTCCTGACCATATGTTGTCTAGTATTCCACGTACTGATGTACTATGACTTCTCTGTCCTCTGAGAGTTTCTCGAGATAATCGGCTAGGTCTTTACCTCTCGGTATCCACGCCCCAGTCCTCCTAGCGTGTTCCAATAGTTTTTCGAGAACCTTTATACGTGCACCGCGGCCTATGCATTGTGGATGCATTGTTATTGATACATAGCCTGTATTGTTCTCCGCATATCTTATTTCCTCGAGCCATTGCTCGAGTAATTGTCTCGGTGTTAAGCTCCGATAATATTCGAGGTAAGGCCAGTCATCTAGTCTCCAGTCAACCGGGTACTCGTACAATTGCCTGTCACGGTGCTTTAGGATATATGGTACTTCGTCATCCATTAAGCTACTATCATATCTATATCCATACTTTAGTAATAAGTTGATAGTGTTTTTGCTCCATCTCCAATAAGGACTCCTGAAGCCCAGTGGTTTCTGGCCAACTATATCTTTGAATATCTCGCTAGTCTTCTTGAATACGTTCTCCTCATCTTCTAGGCCTAGCTGATCAAGCCTCTCATGAAGATAGCCATGAGCAGCGATCTCGTGTCCACGGCTCACTATCTCTTCGATCAGAGTAGGATACCTATCAACAACCCACGAAGGCGTGAAAAACGTTACATGTACCTCATACTTCTCCAGAAGATCTAATAGCTTATAGACTCCGCGATACACAGAAAATCTTCCATGGCTAAGAGTATTCGGATCAGAACCCCGATAGATCTCGGCAGATTCAGCATCGAGATCGAAACTAATGAATAGTACGTACCTATAACCATTAGGAGGCCTTAATAAGACCAAGTCTCCCACCACTGTTTTCGCACGGACAATATAGTTTTAGAAACATATGATATTATATATGAGGTTCTCGAAAAATATTACACTGTGATTAAAAAGACCGTATTTTAGTAGTTATGCTATTGTGTTAATGAGAAGTACTTCTCGAGCAGATCACCGATCTTCTTTGGCTTTAGATGTATGTATGCTAGTGGCGGGTTGTTCTTTATCGGGTCGAGAAGTTCTTCCATTGTTGGTTTCTCTACTTTGTAGAAGATCCCTATTGGTATCTTGTCTCCCCATTCATAGGCTTTGCTCATCGCTGCGTGCCAGTCGCTCGGGTCATGCCCTGTTTCTTCTAGCTTGTATATTCGTTCTCTGTACCAGGTGTAGGTGTGTATTCTATCGAATGTTACACATGGCTGTAGTACGTCGATGAAGCTGAAGCCTTTGTGCTTGATAGCTTCTTTTATGAGCCATGTCAAGTGGTCTACATCGCCTGCAAAGCCTCTGGCGACGAAGCTTGCTCCTTGGCTCAGTACGAATGCTATTGGGTTGAATCTCTCTTCCCACTGACCCCATGGTGTTGTCCTTGTAATCTGTCCTTTTTCTGATGTGGGGCTTGCCTGGCCAGTGGTTAGGCCGAACACGCTGTTATTGTGGACGATGAGTGTTACATCGGGGTTTCTCCTTATAATGTGTGGTAGGTGCCCTACTCCTATCGCGTACTGATCTCCGTCTCCTGCTAGTCCTATTACTGTTAGTTCTTTATTTGCAGCCTTAATCGCCGTTATCATCGGCGCTACTCTTCCATGGATAGTATGTATTGTGTTTACGTTTACGTAGTTGTGGAATTTGCCATGGCATCCTATTCCAGTCACAACTACTACTTTCCATGGGGGTATACCGAGATCGTTTATTGCTTTCTTAAACGCTCTGAGTATTCCAAAGTTACCACAGCCTGGACACCATGTTATGACTGCACCAGTATCTGATACGGGCTGTCTATACACGGACATCCTGATCTCACCTCTTGAGACGAGAGATTATTTCTTGTGCGAGCTGTCTGCCGCGGAAAGGTCTTCCATCTATTTTCCCTATATGGTCTGTCGGCGTGAATCCCGTGACCATTTTTGCTAGGAGTCCTAGCTGTCCCCTGAGATTATATTCTACGGTGAAGACTGGCTTGTCCCTGGCCCTGCTCATCGTCTCATTGAAAACGTTCTTGGGGAATGGCCATAGATATATTACTTGTACTATGCCTAGCTTCAAGCCCTCCTTATCCAGGTGTTTCTTGGCTTCTAGTGATGCCCAGGCAGCTGAGCCCCAAGTTAATATTACGGCGTCTGCCTCCTCTAATGGGTGGCCATATGTTCTTATTACCTCGTAGTTCTTTTCGAGGTCTTCAAGGATGTACTTCTCTTTCCTCATACGTTTCTTGTACATCATATTGGCTATGTGTGGTCTTTCACTAACTATTCCTCTCTCATCGTGCTCGCTGCTATCACTCTTATTTAGAGCGCCCTCCGTACCTGTTGGAACCCATGGGGATACACCGTTCTCGGTGACCTTGTATGGGAGGTATTTCCAGCCCTTCTTGATCATCTCCTCTGCTTCTTCCTTGTATAAGAGAGCGCCTTTCTCGACAGGGAGATCTTCTCTGAACGCCGGGACTGTCCGTATGCTTTCAGCCAAGTGTTTATCCTCGAGAATTATTCCTGGTACGCGCCACTTCCATGTAAGGTTGAGGAGCTCTACTGCTCTATAGTAGGCATCCTCCTGATCGGCTGGGGCCACGACGATCTTGGGGAATTCCCCGTGGCCTGCGAATATGCCGTATAACAGGTCTTCCTGTGCACTATGGGTAGCCATTCCAGTGCTGGGGCCAGGCCTCATAGCGACAACTATTATGAGAGGCATCTCGAACATTCCCGCCTCGCTGAGGGTCTCGTTCATCAGGGCAAATCCTCCGCCGCTTGTCCCCGTCGCTGCTCTTATACCTGTCCAGCACGCCGCTAGGGCCATCTGGGCTGCCGCTATCTCGCTCTCGGCTTGAATAGTTACGATGTCCTTCTCCTTGATCATTCTCACCATGAAGTGTAGTAGTGGGGAAGCAGGCGTCATGGGGTATGCCACATACATTCTCAGATCGCCCTTAACAAAGCCCACTGCAATGGCCTCGTTACCAGTAATCATTATCCTCTTGCCCCACGGCTTAGGATTATCGAGCCTCGGAGGCTCAATGTTCAGGGGCTGGGATGCCATGTATTCATAGCCTATTGTACAGCTCTTCTTGTTCTCCTCGATCACTTTCTCCTTGCCTCTGAACTGGTACTCAACGCTCTTCAACACTATGTCTAGCGGTAGGCCTAGCAGGGCTGAGACGGCCCCTACAGCCATCATGTTCATTGTGATGGGTTTCAATCCGTTTTCTCTCAGTAGTTTTCTAAACGGTATTGGTGCTTTCTTGACATTCTCGGGGATGTTCTTGACGACTAATGGGTCGTAGACCGCTATACTGTCCTCATGTATCTCCCATCCATGTCGCTGAAAAGTTGCTTCGTCAAAAGCTACCACTATATCGGTATGGTCTTCGAGCTCGTAGATCTTATCCGTGCCCGCTCTAACCCAGTAGGCCGTATGTCCGCCTCTTATCAGGCTAGGATACTCGGATACTCCGACAGCGTAGTAACCCATATACATGAAGGCACGGGCTAAAACAATTCCGCTCGTAATATTACCGCTTCCAGCCGGGCCTCCAACCAGGATCTGGATTGAAGAACGATTACTCATTATTTAATCACCCGGGAAACAAGGGATCTAGCTCTGCTTACAAAGAGGGGAGAAACGCTCGTTAACATAGTGTATCCACGACTCGAGATCTATGGGCTTAATGTTTGCATGCTCATCGTGATAAGAGACAGTTACTTCTTCGATAACGATATAGTCTCCCTCTATTCTTCCTTTCAGCGTAAACTGTACGCCGCCCGGGACTTCCTCGACGGCTATAGGGACTATTATCTCGACCTTACCGGACTCCTCATGTATCTGGCCGCCTATCTCGTCAATGTATTTTTCAAGAGCACATTTTACGAGTTTATACTCTGAAGCCAAGAGTAGTGTTCACCCGCATAATCCCGTTTATTTATACTAATTGAATATTCTACGGCCGCTTAAGATATTAATAATTTGTCAAGAATATTTCAGACATCATTGATAAACCTCTAAACACAATTAAGACAAGCACAGGGATGCGTCGTGGCGCTAAGGACAATAGACCTACATGTGAGTGTCGGCGACAAAGAGATCCTTCACGGCATAAACATCGAGATTCATCCTGGAGAACTAAGAGTGATCATGGGACCTAATGGGAGCGGCAAGACAAGCCTAGCAATGGCATTAATGGGACACTCATCATACAAGGTTACAAAGGGAAGAATCATCTTAGACGGTGAAGATATAACGAGCCTACCTCCTCATGAACGAGCACTACGTGGATTATTCCTCGTCTTCCAGAACCCTGTTGAGATCCCAGGTGTAAGACTCGAAGAGATCCTAAAACTAAGTATTAAGAAAAGGCTGGGTGGAAAAGAGTGCCCGGATATCAGGGAGCGCATTGAGTCAGAAGCAAAAATGATCGGGCTAACCAAAGAACATCTTGAACGAGGAGTTAACGTCGGTTTCAGCGGTGGAGAAAAGAAACGGGGAGAAATACTCCAGGCAAAGATCCTCAGGCCTAAGTATGTTATCATGGACGAGCCCGACAGCGGGCTAGACGTTGACGGGATTAGGATTGTAGCGGATGTTATCAAGGAGCTTGTATCGACGGGGCGCTCAGTACTGCTCATAACACATTATCCAAGAGTCCTCGAGTACGTCGAGCCCGATCACGTATACGTGCTTTACAAGGGTAGGATAGTGGCTGAGGGCGGCATGGAGCTAGTTGAAAGGATTAATAGAGAAGGATTCAAGTGGATTGAGGAGAGTAGAGAAGAGAAAAAAGATTGAACATAAGGCTATATCGGCGGATTCACGATTGATTTTACTGTTCGGAAAGCGATGCTTGTCCGTGTCTGTTTAATGTAGGGATGTTTCAGCAGGTTTTTCACGAATCTATCTAGTTCGTCCATGTTGTGGAATACCGCTATCAGTGCTACGTCGAATTCACCGGTTATATCCAGTACTGTCAACACATTGTCGTACCTCGATATATCGTTCTCTACTTCTTCGATGTGTCGGCCAACCACATTTACGAGGATCAATGCCTTGATCTGATAACCGAGCGCTTTCTCGTCTAGGACGACAGTATATCCTTTTATCACTCCTTTTCGTTCCAGCCTCTTAATCCTGTCATGTACTGTTGATACAGGCCTGTTTAGGGCCTTGGCAATTGATCTCGTGCTCCTCCTAGAGTCTTGGAGTAGTAGCTCTAGTATACGTTTATCCAGATCATCTATTGTTTGACCGTACATTTTACACTATTACCTCGGCATACTCTGTTTATTGTCCATTATTATTATGGTTAATACTTATAAAACCTCCGCAATAGTTTCTACAATCCCCAGTGATAGATTATGATCGTGAAATATCTCTTCACTGATCTAGCAGGGATAATAAGAGGCGTCGAGAAAAACGTGGATGATCCATTCAGTTCTAAAGCATATTTCGATGCAAGCAGCGTCAGAGGATTCGAGAAAATCGAGGACAGCGATTTAATGCTTAAATGTACGGACAACCTTTATTCATCACCGTTTAGATCAGATCTAAAATATTGCTTATCAGACATCTATACTCATGAAGGAAGAGAATATGTTAAGGATCCTAGGGGGACGGCGAAGAAGATCAGATTGTTACTTGAAGATATGGGATTGCAGGCTCGTCTGGGCGTTGAGATCGAGTTCTTCCTCGTCAAAAACATCCGTGCACGCATTAGTCTATCAGGACAAGAAGTAAGTATAGGAATCGTGGAAACACCGGATGCGGGAGGAACAATACCTGTTAAGAAAGGATATTTCCTGGTAGAACCACATGACTGGGTGAGAAACGCCAGGCTTGACATAGTGCATTATATGGAATTACTTGGTTTTAAGCCCGTTAAATCGCATCACGAAGTAGCTACTACAGGACAAGTAGAGATAACGAGCCCTGCCCTAGACCCTGTACTCCTAGGCGATTATACCGTGTTATTCAAGATCATAGCTAGGGAGACAGCCAAACTACACGGCCTAGAAGCTGTTTTCCTACCAAAACCTTTCCCGATAGACAATGGTTCAGGCATGCACATACACATCAGCCTGTGGAGGGATACCGAGAACGTATTCCGTGATCCAAGCGGAGAATATGGTTTAAGCAGTACAGCGCTATATTTCATAGGAGGAATACTTGAACACGGTAGGAGTTTGTCAGCAATAGTTTCCCCCACAGTTAACAGTTACAGAAGACTTGTCCCAGGATACGAGGCACCAACCCTTTTAGCATGGGGTCCTGGAAACAGAAGCACTGCTATACGTATACCTAGAAACAATAATAACGGGTCATTCAGGATTGAGTATAGACCGTCTGATCCTCTAGCTAACCCCTATCTAGCATATACTGCTATACTCCTAGCAGGTCTAGACGGGATCAGGAAGAAGATAATGCCTCCACCACCATTGCTCAAAAACGCCTACAAGCTATCGGCGGAAGAGATAAGAGAACTAGGGCTTAAGACTCTGCCCAGAAGCCTATGGGAAGCCCTCGATGAGCTAGAATCCGACCATGAATACCTCCATCCGGTGTTCCCGAAGGAGTTGATCGAATCATACATTGATATTAAGAGAGACGAGTGTATGAGGCTTCAACCTGTTCCTAGCACGGCAGAGTATGTAGAGTACTTGATGTATTAGGCCAACGTTTTTTACCGCTAATAGTTACTTTTCATGCTTTTCGCTGAGGCCGAGTAATAAGTATACATTGTTTACGAGGTTACTTGCTGATGGACATGAGTACAAGCATTTCCTACACGAATTGCATTTTTCCGGCTCGAAGTATCCAGGGCCAATACAGTTTCTTAGACATGCTACGCTACACATTCCGCATCCTGCGCAATAGCTCACCATGTAGATCAGCATCAATAGTTCTCTAACCCATTTCTCATAAATGCTCCTACGGCTTACAACAAGCGATCTATTATTGACGATCGCTTTCTCTCCATTCAAATAATGGAAAACAAGTTCTTCCGCGGTATTCTCAACGCGTAGATCAATTATAATTGAGTAGCGAGAGAGTTTTTCTAACGGTATATTTTTCTTGAAAACTATCTTAACGGTACCTACCTCCTTATCTAGAATTATTTGTTCAACATAATCTTTAGCGGTATTAGCTAGGATAACGTTCGCGTCGATTCCTTCTCTCGACATTACCCCTTTTATCTCGCCGGGCCACTTATACCTCCATCTCCAGAGACCTAGTTCAATCCATCCTTGGGGTAATTCGTGTTGTTTTGCATAGTCTTCTAAATATTGGTTCCACCTAGTCATTAGTTCCGGATGGGTTCTCCCGACCAGTTCTAATTCAGCCATCCTGCTTGTTGGACATAGGTAACAGCCTATCCTATCATATCCCTCAATATAGAGAGGATTCAATGGTATTTTCTCGAGAATACTATACATGAATACTTCTAGGCTTACCCATTCATGGATCGGTGCTGCCACGTATCCCTCTCCTATTGATCCGCTGGGTGATAATCTTTTAGCCAATGCTCTCTGGGGACTCTCGTATCTACGCTGACCGACTACTGCTAATACTCTACCATGCTTCTCGCGATAATACTTGCCTAGGAGAGATAGTTTTACGACTTTACAGCACCACCTATAATCCCTTGCAGGCGGCCCATAGATTCTGAGTGCTCTCCAGAACCTGTCCCCGGCTCGAAGTATGGTTAATTCTAGACCTGCTTTCTCAGCTGTTCTAATAGCAGTCTCTATTGTCTCGGGTAGCTCTAGACCTGTATCTATGAAGACGGCTTCCTCGACCCCTGCTTTCCCAGCGAGATAAGCTGTTACTCCACTGTCTTTACCGCCGCTCAGACTAACCACTGGGTAGCCAAGCCCAAGACTAAGTGTTTCCCTGAGGAAATCTACGGCTTCGCCCCCTCTCTCCTCTAGATGATCCCGGTTATGCCTGGCAGCATCATCGAGCGTTGCCCTCCTTGGATTATATCCTAGTCTTCCACTGATCCTCCACTTCTTGACCACGAGTATTTTTCTCCCGGCCTTCTTGCCTAGCCCGTAAACCCATTTCTCCCTTCCTTTTATTGGAACCCATCTGGTATTCT
>JAADCY010000221.1 GCA_013154205.1 Thermoproteota archaeon
CCGCCGCCAAAACCAATAGAAGAGATCGAGAAAGAACTAGAGGAAGAGCTGAAGAAGCTCGAAGCAGAGATCAAGAAGAACGAGGAGAAAAACCAGACCCCTACAGGCGGAGCGGAAGAAAATAAAAACAATAACCTGTAGAGGAAAACACACTGTTTTTATTCAGTACCGAAACAATGGCCTGTCCCTAGACATTATTTCTCAGGAGAACCAAGCATGTTCTCAACACGGTTTCTTAGCTCGTAACAGATATTGCTTAGTACTTCATATCCTGTGCCTAGGGATGGCTCTTCTACATTTATGCCTCTCGTTCTAAGATACCATTCTAGATCGGGCATCATGAGGTAGCGGTACTTCATACTAGTGAGTACTACGACCTTATCGAACCCGTTCTTCACCGCATAGCTTGCTATTATCCTGGGGAGGACGCCGCGCCAAATACTGTATACGGGCTCGCCGTGGATTGTCTCTTGATCAATGCTGATATCATAGTAGCGGATATACTCAGTATATCTTGCCAGGCCATAGAGTCCTGAGACAAATAATGCATCGATAAAACCACTCCCACTAAGTCTTGTCCAGAAACCATTCGGTAGGCAACGATATGTTTGGCCCAGACTATACCTTTCATAGGCGGGTAGATATCCTATGCTACCAATAACACTCGGGTAGCCTAGATCAGGGCCTGGTTTTTCAGCGTGGCGATAACCGTTCCTATCAACAACGTGTTCGGCTATGTAGCGTCTTGAAGCCAAAAGTATTGCTGCTGAGCCTGGGTCTAGTCTTGAAATGATACTTGTC
This sequence comes from Thermoproteota archaeon, assembly GCA_013154205.1. GTDB lineage: Archaea > Thermoproteota > Thermoprotei_A > Sulfolobales > Desulfurococcaceae > JAADCY01. The sequence goes on from JAADCY010000221.1 coordinate 802, forward strand.
TCGGGAGCCCATGAGAAATACTTGTCCTCTTCTTTCTTCCTGGATGTGCAGGGGATGATGAACAGTGTTTTATCCAAGACATGCACCTATTTGGAGCTAGTGGTTAGAGATATGTCGTCGTAATATATAAAGTGATCCAAGCAATGAATGAGAAGAATATAGGATATGGGAAAGAAGGTCTGCTATTCAGAGAAACTCCTTGATCTCATAGATCTCTTTGATAACTTTATCGGGCCTACATCTCAAGTGGTTCCTAGGGCTCCATGGACGCTGTACTAGGATGAACTTCATACTTATATTTTTGGCCGCTAGGCAATCCACTAGTGCGTCACCCACATATACGGCCTGGCTTGGCTCCAGGTCTAGTTTTTCGAGTGCTCGTAGTAGGAGGTAGGGATCCGGCTTGGCAGGGGCTCCTTCTTCATAGCACTGGATCACGTCGAAATAGTCTTTGATCCCGAAGTATTCTAGGAACTCAAGCGTCCTGTCCTCGTGGCTGGAGGTTACGAGGCCTAGCCTGTATCCCTTGTTCTTGAGATACTCTAGGGTCTCCTTCACTCCCGGGTATAGCTTTACTTCTTTCCTCCACGACTTCTCGCTACACTGCCTTGCGAGCTTGTAGACTTGGAGGAGAATCTCCCTCTCCTCATTATTAGACACTGTTCTCAGTATATCGTCCGCCGAACGACCCATGTAGTCGAGTATCTGGTCACGGGTAACCGGTATTCCTTTCTGTCTGAAAGCCCATACCCAGCACTTAACAACGTTCTCAACACTATCAATGATCGTCCCGTCCATGTCGAACAATACTGCTTCTATACCGTCCCAGCCCGCTTCACGCATCTTGGATAACACCTCAATTGAATTCCTACATGTTCTATAGGAGAATATTAATTGATAGGCTGAGAAGAGGGAATGCCACCATATATTATAGGGTACAAGAATAAGTTTCACGATGATGAGCATTGACAATCACTACTGCAGGATACGGGGAAGCCAAGATCACGCCGGGAGATAATGATCACTACTTGGCCGGGTATATTAGGCGGAACCAGCCGATGAAAGGCGTTCACGACGATATATACGTGAGAACACTGATCATCGACGGGCCGTGGCCACCCATAGCGATCATACAGTTAGACCTTCTATGCATAGATAAACACATATACACGGACACACAACGAGTCGCTGAGAAGATCCTTGGGAAACACCACCTAGTAGTAGCGGCAACACATACCCATTCAGCACCGTCAACGATCTACCGGGACCCGCTCCACAGAGTTGGAATGGGGAGTTATAGGAAAGACTACTACGACTACGTAATCACGATGATCGGTGAGGCCATAGAGAAAGCCGCTGAGTCCCAGACACCCGTACAGGCATGGATCACTTCTACGGAGATAGAAGGAGTAGCGACCGATAGGAATACTCCTGGGAAACAAATTGATCAAAAAGCAGTCATCCTAGGACTAGACAGTGGCAGAGGAGGAGTCCTAGTCATAAATTACGCGGTACACCCATCAGTACTAGGCCCCGAAAACCTCTACATAACGAGAGACCTTACAGGCTACTTCCAAGACACGGTAGAGGCTTTGACGGGATATAAGACACTATTCCTTAACGGGGCCGCCGCCAATATCTCGACCAGGTTCACCAGGAGGGATAGGAGCTTCTCGGAGGCAGAAAGGCTGGGGAAACACGCTGCATACCAAGTAGTAGACGCTGTTAGAACAGGCAAAAGAATAGTGCTCTCCATGGAGGACATACGGGTCAACACGGAAGAGATAGAGCTAGAGACACGTAGCCGTGACGAGATACTGGGGCGGGCAATACTCGTCGAGACATCGATCAAGCTCAAACTGAGAGAAGTCCAAGACCCGGCTCGGCGGAGGGTCTTGGAGGCCCAGCTAGAAGCGATCAAGGCGATCAAGGAGTTCTCAGACATACTCGGCGACACTGGCAGGGCGGAAGCAGTGTTGACAGCGATAAACATGGACGGTACACTGGGCATGATAACATGGCCCGGCGAAATCCATAGTGATGCCTCACTAGCACTCCGGGGTACGACGAGCTATAAGGAGATCATGCTGATAGGCTATGCGAACGAGTACACCGGGTACCTAGTCCCCGAGGATAAAGGGGAGATAACCTATGAGTCGCTCATACAGATCCTTAAGCCCTCCATGTATGAAAAAGCAGTTGAGATCATGAAGAACATGCTGGTCCAGATATGATTAGGTACTTGCTTCGTCAATGCATCTTTCTGACGAGATACTTTCTTCCATTATAAACTATTATCTCGGCCAATCCCTTCTCCACTAACTTATCGACAACATCCATCGAGCCGCCGTGTCTCCGGATTATCTCCTCAACCTGATCGATGCGGAGGGGATGAACGGATATTATGGATAGGATCTCTTTCTCCAGATCGCCTAGTGCCGTGAATTCTCCTTCTTCAGGCCTCTGGAGAACTACTACTCTGTCTCCGAGCCTCGATCTCACCGCCTCATAGACCATGAGAAGTGTATGGGTGCTGGGAGGCCTCACGTGTTTCTCTGCGGGAGGCCTTACTGGTACCATGATATATGCTCTGTCTGGATCTACGGCTTCGAGCACTTCGGCTATTCTACCGGCTTCTTCACTATAGTCTATGTTTCCCACCAGCATTGTCTCGGTGATCAATACTCCCCTGTATCCGTGGGAGAACTGTTTTATTCCTTCTATGATCTCTTTGATCTCCAGGTATGGGTGGGGCCTGTTGATCATCCGCCATAACCGGGGGGTTACCGCGTCAACCTTAACACTAACAAGATCAAAAACACCGAGATCACTCCTCACATCCTCCATCCAGAGAAGACTCCCATTACTTATCACAGCGGTCCTCAGCCCAGCATCCCTTATGGCCCGGGCTTCCCGGCCAATATTAATGTCTAGGCTAGGCTCACCATTAGGGACAAACGTCACATAGTCTATCTTCTCACCATTCCTCTCAAGCTCGCTGACCCTATGTAGTACTTTGTCAGCGAGCCATTCGGGATCATAGAATTTCCTCCTCTCAATGGTCAGTTCACGGGTTCTGCCTGCCTGGCAGTAAATACAGTTATAGCTGCATGTCTTGCCTATGATGTTGTTTACTCCGAGGCTTCTCCCCAGCCTCCTGGAGGGTACGGGGCCGAATACTGGTTCGCTCATCTTCTACCGCCACGGGCCATCCTGACAACTATTGTTCCCTTCTCCCCTCCAGCAGCTCGTGCCACTGGCTGGCACTTGGGGACTAGGATGTAGAATATGGTACCAACGGGTAGCTTGTCCTGTACGAGGCTCATGTACTCGAAATGAGCCATCCCCTTAGCTATTACCAGGTCTGACTCCTCTAGTTTCTCTAGTAGTTCTCGGCTTATCTTGTCTAGGAATATTGAGGAGGAATTAGTCCCGGTGGATATGAGCTCGTCGGCCGCCCGGTCTACCCCGGCGTAGATGGCGTCATCTATTGTTAGGTCGTTCTGGAAGCCTGGCTCTTCCTTAGCTACTGCTACTACGTGGTTCCCATATCTCCTCAGGAGATCCATGAGCAATGTGTCTAGGACTGCTTCGCTGGCATTATCTAGTAGATATACTATTTTCAACCCTCCCTTCTTGACGAGGCCGTAGAGCTTCTTGGTCTGGTCTAGGCTTATCCTCGCCTGCAATATGTCTTCCACGCCTAGATTGGCGGGTGATTCATGCCCCATGACGCCTGTGTCGAACAAGTTGCCTAGAGCAGCTATCTTGACAGCCATCCTGAACTCATCATATCCTTCAAGCCCATCCAGTAATCCCTCATAGACTGGTAGGGAGTCCATGGCGCGGTTTATCATGTCGAGCTTCAGCTTCTTATAGTACTTCACGACTTCCGGAACCTTCTCGATCAACCAGTTGTAGAGCATTGAAGAAGCTATAGTGCCTTCATCAACACCCTTCCTAAGTATTTCTGCAAAGTACTCCATTAGCTGGAGAGCTAATCTACTATCCCTTCTCCCAGCGTTTATCATCTCCTTGATCCTGACGCTGAGGATGCATGGTATGCATTCAGGGTAGATCCTCATAGCGGTTTTCCTCTATGCCAACACGTCTCTATTGTATTGAATAGATTGTTGATAGGAGGTATTAAGGATGGAGAACAGGGGTTATGGGAAGAAAATAGGGGTTGTTGTGCGGCGCTATGGTCTTCCCACTATGTCCTAGCGTATCTCTTATCTATGTATTTACCCACGCCTTTACTGGCGACGAGGTTTCTCTCCCTGATCACTATCTCGCCGTTTACTAGTAGGTGTAAGGGGTAGCCGTAGAGCTCCATCTTCTCCCAAGGGGTCCAGTCGACTTTGTGGTGGTGCTCTGAGGCGGATATCTTGCGGGAGACCCTTGTCTCAAGCACTACGAGGTCAGCATCTGCTCCTACTGCTAGTACTCCTTTCCTCGGATAGATACCCATGATCTTGGCCGGATTGGTGCTGAATACTTCGACAAAGCGTCCGAAGCTTATCCTGCCCTTCAACACCCCGTAAGTATAGAGGTAGGGCCCCATGATCTCCAGTGTCGGGATGCCTCCCCATGCACGCCACACGTTCTTCTCCTTATCGATCCGTGGGGCCGGGGCGTTATCGCTTACATAAGCATCTATGGTTCCATCAGCCAATGCTTTCCAGAGTGCTTCGCGGTCTTCGGCTGTCTTGAGTGTTGGTGCTAGTTTGAGATATGGCCCGTACTTCGCGGAGTCGTCGCGGGTGAAGTGTAAGTGGTGAGGGCATACTTCTACGGTTAGCTTCACACCCCTGCTCCTCAGGTATCTTATCGCGTCGATGCCCTCCTTACTGCTTATATGGCATATGTGGAGCGGGCCCTTTGTCTCCCGGGCGTAGTAGCCTAGCTTCATAATAGCGGCTGCTTCGGCATTATCGCTTCTACTCATATGGTATGCTACGATATCATCTAGATCCTTGTATTTCGACTCACCATAATCTACTAGGGCGTCGTCCTCGCTGTGGGCAAGTATTACTCCGTCGACTTCTCTGACAAGATCAAGGATTCTCACCAAGGCCTTATCGCTCGCCTTGAAAGGCCTGCAGGTGAAAACCTTGAAGCCCTTGACACCTTTATCGGCTAGCTTCGGTATCATGTTGTAGTTGTTCTCGGTCATGAAGCCCGCGTGGACTCCGAAGTTGATGTAGGCATTCTTCTTCCCCTCCTCGATCTTCTGCTTCAATATCTTAGGGTTATCTACGTTTACGCGGAGAGGCATGTCGTAGACTGTTGTGATGGAGCCGAAAGCCGCTGCTAGTGTCCCGGACTCCCAGTCCTCGTTGATCGTGTACTCGGGGTCGTATACGTGGGCATGTATATCTATTCCTCCAGGGATAACTGGCTGGCCGTAAGCATCGAGGATTATGTCGACGTCTTTGAACTGCTTCTTAGAGATGGCGGCGATGACACCGTCTTCTATGAGGATGTTAGCCTCGGTGAAGCCGTCGCCAATCCATAGCTTGGCATCTCTTATCATGATAGAGCCTGCCAAGTAAGTACACCTCAAGAATATATTGTTTCTGATAACATTTTAAGATGGGGCACTAATCCTTAGACAAACCCTCATATGGCTTTATAACGGCCTTTTAAAACGCTCCTCCAGCCAGGGAGAGCCACGCTCGTGATATCCTAGGCTCTCCCAGAAACCATCCAAGTATCTGTCCAAGAGGAGTATCCGGGATACCCATTTGACGCTCTTCCACCCGTATAGGGCTGGGACTACGAGTCTTACAGGGCCTCCGTGCTCCGGTGGTATTGGTTCATGGTTCATATGGGTTGCGAGAAGAGTGTCCTCGTCTAGGAGATAGAGTAGGGGAACTACGGCTGAGTAACCGTCCAAGCCATATATAAGGCCATATTTTGCTTCTTTTCTCACACCTGCTTCTTCCAATAAGTACTTGAGGGGAACTCCTGTCCATGCTATGTTCTTCACTGTCCATCCTGTCACGCAGTGGAGATCTGCCACGATGTTTTTCGTAGGATACCCGTTTAGGTCTTCGGGATGGATCTGTAGGGGTTTCTCGACCATTCCAGCTATGATTATCCCTGTTTCGCGGCAGTCGAGGCATGGCTGGCCGAGGATACGGTATATGATCGGTGCTGGTATAACGTATTGTCCCGGAGGCAGTTCTTCGCGTGGAGTGATGTATTCTTGGAAGTCTCTCATAGGACTATATATCGGGGGCTCAACACTGAGTCTGGGTGCTAGGGCTTCAGGTATTGTTGTGACAGCTATTTCTCCACGATTATTTCTTGTAACTATTCTTAGCGAGAGATAATGCTTGTCCGTGCTCATCCTATAACGGTAAATTATGTGGGTCATGCCTATGGCTTCGTTCTCTGTGAAGATGGGCGGGGATACGTCGAGGTATTGTTTTATCCACTCCCATATCTTTAGGGCTACTCGGTGTGCCTCATTGATCGATCCTATTTCTTCGTCGAGGCTGCAGAGAACAGTGTAGGCTATGCTCCTGGGCTGGAGGGCTGGGGAGCTATATATTCTGCACTCCAATGAATTGGCCTCACATAACTATTTTTCCAGCCATCATGTTTATGATGCTGTCCATGTAGCTCCTGACCTGTGGTGGTAAGCCTTCCATTGCTCCTTTGAGGAACCCGCCCACTATGAGTCTGACTGCTTCTTCCTCGGTCAGGCCACGGGTCATTAGGTAGAATAGCTGGTCGCCGCCGATCCTCCCTATGCTTGCCTCGTGTGTTAGGAGGGCGTCCTCGACGCTTGTCTCTAGTACTGGTAGTGTTCTCATGACGCCTTCTCCTAGTACTAGGCCCATGCACTCCATATGCCCCTTGACATTGTTTGCCCCGGCGTTCATCTTGAGCTCGTTGACCATGAAGCCGCCGTTCTCAACCACGCCTCTAGTTACTATTAAGCCGCTGCTCCCCCTGCCTTTCAGGTTCACGACCGCTGTCGAGACTACCCGGGTGTTTCTCGGCGCTGTCGATGCTTTGTGTACTTCTACACGTGTATTTTCGCCTGCTTCTACTTCTTCGTAGCTACCTATTGATTTGACAGGTGTTGTCTTGACGTAGTAGCTCC
>JAADCY010000064.1 GCA_013154205.1 Thermoproteota archaeon
CCGCGCCCAGGGCCGTGATCCCGACGGGCGTCACGGGCTCGAGAGGCCCGCATACTTGGCCGGGCTATACTACGGCGGCATCCAGACAATATGGATTATCGAGAGGAGTTTTTATAAGTTACTTTCTTCTCAAATATCTTGTTACGTATCTCTTTTCTCCAGAAAAACAAATTCATCAGTATTAGTAGTTGACCATAGTCTATTGCGAATGCTGAGCCATGACTATTTTGTTCAATGAATAGTAATGGTAATATTGTTATTTTTTCAAATATCGATACTTTGTATAGGATAATATAGTGGACTACGATGATTATAGCTGATACTATCGATATGACAGTTTTACTTTTTTTATTAAGCTCGAGAAAAGCCAGCAATCCTATGAGTACTATTAGTAAGATACACGCTATCTGCTCAAGCATATATATTGGGTCAATAATGCTTGTCGGGACGATATAATATGGTTTAAACACTATTAATCATCTCAGAGCCCGCGTGACTGTACTATTAGTTATTGGAGGCGAGTTTTATGAAAGCTATGGTCTTAGAGAAGCAAGCGCCCATTGAGACTAATCCATTGAAACTTATGGACTTAGATAAGCCTAGTCCCAAGGAGGGGGAAGTATTACTGAGAATTAAGACGTGTGGGGTATGTAGGACTGATCTCCATATTATTGAGGGTGAATTACCAGCGGTAAAACTCCCATTAATCCCGGGTCATCAGATCGTGGGGATAGTGGAAGAGATCGGTGAAAATGTTACCGGTATTAAGAAAGGAGAACGAGTAGGTGTTCCATGGCTATACTGGGCTTGCGGTAAATGCAAATACTGTAGGAGAGGATTAGAAAACCTCTGCGACAAAGCATTATTTACAGGATACAGTGTAGACGGCGGCTATGCAGAATATGTTGTCGCACCAGCAGACTTCGTTCATCCATTGCCGAAAACCCATGACGACCTACACGCAGCGCCACTTCTATGTGCAGGCGCAGTCGGTTACAGAGCACTACGCCTAACAGGCCTAGTAGAAAGAAGAGAGGGCGTACTAGGCCTTTTTGGCTTTGGCGCTTCAGCAAACCTAATGCTCAAAGCAGCCAAAGCACTCGGCCTAGAGGTATATGTATTCACGCACTCGCCGTGGAAGATAGACTACGCACTGAAACTAGGTGCTGACTGGGCAGGCGACACTAAAGAAAAACCACCGAAAAAGCTTGACGCTGCAATAGTCTTCGCCCCCGTATCATGGGTCTTCATCGAGGCGCTTAAAAAACTAGATAAAGGAGGAAGAGTAGTTCTCGGAGAAATCTATATGACGCCTATCAAAGAACTCGATTACAGCCTTCTCTGGCTGGAGAGAGAAGTTAAAACGACGGCAAACGTTACCCGTAGAGATGTGCGAGAATTCCTCAAACTAGCGGAAGAGCATAAGATCATGCCGGATATAACTATATATGAATTAAAAGATGCTAACAAGGCATTACAGGATCTCAAGAAAGGACGCGTTAAAGGAACAGCCGTACTCAAGATTAACCCGTAGCACTCGACAATAACAGGTATGCATAGTATAACGCCCTAGCATCCTCTCCAAGATACTCCTTTATTTTTTCCCTCCAATAACTCGATCTAAGTTTTTCCTCAGCCTTTTTAAGCGAGTCAACGACCTCAGGCAGGCTTCTTTCCAGTTTTAATAAGCCTGATTCATTAACTAATGTACGATAGCTTGACGGTGATAGACCATGTTTCTCTAAAAGTTTACTCAGCTCGACAATACTATTACTTGACTCAATAACCTGGGTCAGCATCCTTAGATTAGCTGTTCTCAAGAACTTGATCATTGTTTTTCTCTCGGGTATGATAAGCTTGAAATTATCATAAGAAATTAGCTCTAAGACCCTGGCCTCGATAAATCTTAGTGTATCCGGCGGCTTAATATAGGGTACAGGAGGATATACTTCTGTCTCAGCAACTACGCTCTCGCCGTCAAAAAATGATAGACCAACAACAAGTCTAGGTAACTCTCCCGGTAGATCAAGGATTTCAGCTAAACCTGTTACAGCAACCAGTTTTAATGAGCGGCTAGGCCGAGGTATTATTATCTCCTTATTTCTAAATAACGCTCTTATCTTTTCACGTGATAAAATATAGTCTATCACGCGTAGACAAACCTGTTTCATCACATTCCAATCAAATCCTAGAGTAATATAGTCAGCGTACGCTATTTCATCGATCTCTGATAACAACACTATATCTAACTCGTCAGGCTGGTATTTCTCAACAACATTCCTAATCTCTCTCCAGTCAAGCCCTACTAATATACCGGCAGACTCAGGCTCATGTAGGCTGAAATACTTTTTCTCTCCAGCCTTGACAACATCATACATTATTGTCTCAAAAGCAATACCTTTAACCCTACGTAGAATAATCATGAGGAAAGCAAGGGCTATACGCAGTAGAGTCGCGTCCTCCACATCTTCAACATCGTAGGAGAAACCATAAGTGAAATCCCGGTATTCTCCCCCCGTGTTCTTCGGCACATATATGGTTTTCCTATCATAGACAACAATACTGCCGCCCGGCACACGTAGTACACGCGGTTTTTCAGATTTCAATGTCCATATGCATCTATTAGGGATTTTCCTATATTTCCCGAAACCATTGGAAGGAGTATAGACAACGCATAGCATTTCCGAGGAAAGCCTACCAGTAAATATATCTTTGACTATATCGGGTTTCTCTCCCCAGTTCATCTTAATATACCTGTATTCTTCCAGAGCAGTTGACAATGCATCATCCTTGTAGAATAGGCTGTACTTTATTGGTTCTTCATAAACGGCTTTAACATGCCTTGAACTACGGCCGAAATCAAGCCTAGTCACTATAGCATCATTACCGATATCAATACATCCTGGTTGAAACTTCTCGACAAGATCACAATGACCAACAGGTTCGAGAGGTCTTTCTTCACCGTTTTTTATCAAGTAACGTTTAACACCATAAGGTGGAGCAAACTCGTAGAAGTTTAGCCTATCCCATACCCATTTAAGTAGCCTCTCATTAATTCTATCCTCTTTTAGAATACCTGTCTTCTTTAGCGCTTCTTCCTCAAGTGGGTTAAGAGGTTCTTTTATCCATGGAGATAACAGTTTTGAGAGCCCTGTGAATAAGTGGAGATATAAATTATCTGGGTTAACGAGTGTTTTCTCGATACCTAGAGATAGCCATTTGTCGAGTGTCCCAATGCCCTTTACTAGTAATTCTCGATCCCATCTAAGTACTGGTATAATTATTGACTCCGTAAACGGAATATTGGTTCTACGCCCTTTACGTCCTTCACGCTGCCAGAACTCGCGGACCTCATCGGGTAAACCAACATGGACTATCCTTGCTATTAAGCCTATATCTATTCCTTGAGTTAACGTCCGTGGAGATACTATGATTTTTATCTTACCTTTTCGCGCGAGTTCTTCAATCTCTTCTCTCCGAGATTTAGGAACTAGGTGATGATGAGCAGCTATTGGAGCATTATCGCCAATCCTCGATTTAATAGATCTCACTAGTCCTTCCGCAGAATTGATCCCCCTTGTAAAGACTAATGTGACGTATTCATCGTCTAAATAGGCGGATATTATCTCGGGTATGTCTAGAGTAATGCTAGGTACATCGAATCCTTTGGCTTGGAGGTATGCTATAATCTTGTATGGATCCCTTTTGAATTTGCTGTAATCCCTTATAGCCATTAGGACTTCATTATCGTCGATAGTATTTTCTTTTCCTTTTACTTCGTCCTTTATCTTACGCCATATTTTCTGTAGATCTTTTCCTAAAACAACTATAACCCTGTTTTCAACATGGAAAGGCTTCCCTTCAACTACTCTATAGTCTCGGTTTGTCAATGTTCTTAGATATATTCCGAGATCATTCGGGTTGGATAGAGTGGCTGTTAAAACACATACTTGTATCTTCTTTTGCGAGACATAGGAAATAAACCAGAGAAGCCCAAGTAGAAGAGCTAGAGATCTAGGTCCGTAGAAATCGAGCTCATCAATTATAATGAGATCAGTATTGATTAAGTAATTATATAGCAGACTAGAAGATACTGATTTCACAGCCTTTTTGATATCATGCATAAGAAATGCCGGGTTCGTTATTATAATATTTGATTCTTCAATCGAGCTTCGTAATCCCTTTAATCCTGAGCTCCTTATGATTTCTTGCTTCTTAACACTATCGAGCTGAAGAGTTCTTGCCTTGATAGTAGTGACATATTTTGATATTCTCCTTATTTGATCATTAGCTAATGCTAGTGTAGGGTAAAGAACTAATGCCCGGTAGTTTTGATTCTTTTTTGTTCTGCTTAGAAAATACAGTATCCATGCCTCTGTTTTTCCACTGCCAGTTCCTGATCTCAAAATGACATTGAACCCTTGCTTAAGGTATTCATACGCTTTTAATTGATGCTCATATAAGTTCATAGAGCCTATTTCGAGAGAAGATAGCTCTTCCACGATATCTAAGAATCTTAGAGGTGTTTTATCAGGAGATTCTGCCGGTTGTTTTCTGAAGTAAATTTCGTATCCTTTATTAATCAGTAGTTTTGCCGAGTCTATCGGCATGGATCCACCCACGATAATTATAGCTTAAATCATATTATTTTTCTTAAATATTTAGCTATAGCTCCTTTCCGCAAAATATTGATCTCTCTTGCAACGTCGTTAGATATCCATCGAGGCCTTCTATTACTGGTTGTAAATAAGTAATGATTAAGATTACCTACTGATCGAAGATATAATAAGGCATCTTCTAATCGGATTTTCGGCCTCGATGAGAAACTTGCTACAGTAAATATAATTCTACGAGTAGAAATTGGTTCGCTCAAATCTTCTAGCATGTCTACCGCTTCCGTAATTGCAAGTGACGGCTCTGCAGGATGCTGAAGTAATGGTATGTTGCGTATAACATTTATTGTATCGGAAAACACGTCTGGCTCCCCTAAATCTAGTAGGGGGATAGGTTCCTTTCCAAACAATATTATGCCAATCCTTACAAATTTGTTCTTTGATGCTAATGCATAGACAGTGTTCATAAATTCCATTGTTAATTCTAGATCTGAGGATTTGGTCCATTCAAGAACTAAAACTATGTCGATCATTACATTTACCCTGTGATCTCCTCTACTATCTTCTTGAGCTTAGAAAACAATTCTGCCTTAGTGTCAACACTATATGATACACCATTTGTTGTCTTAACGGCTTCTTCAATCAGAAAAGCATCGCTATCTTTAATCTTACCTATACTAATAATTATAAGTCTCACCGATGAGTTCTTAGCATATATTGCTGCAACATCAAGAGGTATGCCCATGTTAAATCCTCCATCCGTTATCATTATAACGTCCTTACTACCGTAGACTCTACGAAGAATTTTAACCGATACAACCACTCCATCGCCTGGCGCGCTACCCTCACCCATTATACGCAGTCTTGATAATGCGTCTAGGACAAGGCCATAGTCTCTAGTAGGACATAATAAAGGATATGCCTTGCCGAAAAAGACGGCCATACCAAGCTTAACCGGTTTGCTTTTCTCCTTAAGCATTTTAACAGCTATATAATCTACAGCATCTCTAACGGCTACTAGCTTGTTCGGTGTTAAATCATTATGTGACTTCCTCATGCTAAGCGAAGTATCCAGTAAAAACACTATATTATGCACCAATCTCTAACACCCTCAAGACATCTTCATGTATTATTGTAGGGAATGATTTTAGCCCGAACACTATTGTTCTTAATTTGTCATCTTCTATTTCGTTCCTAAGCGTTAGGAGTATTGATAATAAGCTACAAGTATCGACACCATACTCGCTCGCTATCAGTCTCGTCCTCATATCCTCGGTCATATAGATTATCTTCTTACTGCTCTTAGCATAAGCTAGGGCGATGGCTTCATGGAGGGTGATCTTAACCTTTGGCGATATATAGACACGTTTAGGTTTTTCTATAAACTTAATGATCCCCTTAAGATTAACTGAGTAGTAGAGTCTGGGATACATTATTGTCTCCAGTATGGTTTCCGCAGATATGGGTGCCAGGAACTGATAGCCATCCTGTGCTAATTTCTCAAAGTATTCCTGGATATTGTAGGTATATATCAAGTAGATCGTCAAAGGATCTACTATGTATATATTATCAGGAGTCATTCTCTTCAAATAATCTATATTATTAACACCAACTAATGGTATTATTCCTCGAGAAACCATGTAGTCAGCCATTTCAGGAAATGATAAACCTGCAAAATATGCGGCGTACTGGAAGCTTGTCTTATCATTTACATAGAGCTTAACAGATATTTCTCTAAGATCTATCTCTTTTAATAGCTTCCTAACTGCATCTCTTACTGCTTCACTTAAGCTGGAATACAATCCTAATTCAACAAGCCTTCTTAGTTTTTCTTCTAGTATACCTGTTAGCTCTATGTCAACCATAATGACACTCTCAGCGACTGGTTAAATTGTTTACATGGATTCTTGTCTTTCATTGACTAAATACAGGATCATCCACTATATTTTGTTTTTCAATAAAATAATTGTTTTCAAAAAATGTTTTGGTTAGAAAATGTAGTGTACTACTGCTTTACTTCGTCGGCACTATATAGAGAACTACAGGCACATATGCTGGAGCTATTAGTAGGAATGACCTGTATCCCAGCATTGTATATCCTACAATGTACTGGTAGTAGCCCGGTAGCCCTATCAGCATTACTGCTATTGATGTCTCATTAGCCGTGACTGTTACTGGTATCTTCTGGTAATCGCCGAATCCTGTCATCGGCGGAGCTGAGACAACAGCATTGCCCTGTTCGGTTATGGTTATGGTTGGCGCGTAGCTTAGAGCATAGCTACCCCATACACTTACTACTGTTTTGCCAGTGCCATTTGTTACTGGTATGACAACGGCTCCTATCTTGGGGTTGATAGAGGCACGTATGGGTATGATTTCTATCTGTACATTCTCGGGATATTCTTTTGATGCACCTATCAATGTATTCCTAATGACTACCCAGTATGTGCCTGTTACTGGCGTGGGTGCGAATACTGCTGACTGTGTATCGGACGGCGTGTCGAAGTGTGTGCCCCATCCTGAGCTACCATGGATGAACCAGCTGAACTTGCCGGCAATCACTGAGCCGTAGAATAGTGATAGTGGTGGTCCCGCGAGTACGTATGGTGTGTAGTATCCTGCCACGTAGAGGTCTATGTTAGTGTTAGGATCTTTCCACATGACCTTCACTATTAGTCCTACAACACTGGGGTCTGTTACCTCGATCGGGAATGTTCTCCAGTCACCGCTCTCGTATCTCCATGACCAGTCGAAGGGGCCAGCAACGTAGTAGTTGGTGTAGAGTGTCGTGTTGTCAGTGGATGTTAGTATTAGTCCCGGCGTGTTCGGCGTTATAGCTGCCTTTACTACTATGGATACCGGGACAAGTACTGGTTTTTCACCGCCACATACTATTACATAGCCCTGATATACACCTGGCTTTGCGTTCGGCGGTACTTTTACATTTATCGTTATGTTGCCTGCGCCTACTTGTCCTGAGGGTACTGTTATCCAGTTCCATGTGGTCCTGGATGCTTGTAGGAGGTCTAGCTTGAATGGCACGATACCATAGCCGAAGACATAGTAGTAGATGTTGCTGAATACTCTTATGTCTAGGACTAGTGATTGTTCTGCGTTAGCTGGTAGTTTTCCTAGGTAGT
>JAADCY010000009.1 GCA_013154205.1 Thermoproteota archaeon
CAACTATCCACGCCGAGACTCTTGATTACGCTATTAAGAGGCTGACGAGCCCGCCGATGAATATCCCGCCAACATATATGAAGCTTATGAATATATTCATACATCTACGCCGTGTAATCACACGTATAGAGAAAGGAGTAGTCAAAGTACAGAGAAGAGTTACCGTAGTACAGGAGGTAGAAGACTTCAATCGCTACATAACGGTCGCACAATGGGATCCCAAGGAAGACGCTTTTAGGATCGACCTAGAGAAGAGTATTCATCTTAGAGATATAGCCATGAAGCGTGGACTAGACCTAGAAGACATAATCGACGAGATCTACAGGAAAGCCACCATACTCAACTGGATGCTCTACAAGGGTGTCACCAACGTATGGGATGTATCAAGAATAATCTTCAACTACTACTACGACCCGGCAGCAGTCTACAAGCGCGCAGTAGAAGAACTAAAAGAGACAGGAACCGAGGTAGAAGTATTATCAATGGCTCCGGAGACGGAGGCCGCGGAAACAGCAGAGCTAGTCTCGGGAACGAAGGAGGTCGGAGAAGCTACAAAAGAACTATTCGAGAGAACAAGAGAACTCGGAATGTAGCTGCCGCTCTTATCACATCTCTATTATTTTCAACAAGTCTTTCTATATAGAAGGAAGTATATTCTTAAGAGATACATAATCAGTAAATCCATATTTTATAAACACTACGGATCTGGGGAATAGTATCTCCGGCATCCTTATCTTAGGAATATCGTTGTTGACGACTCGTAGATATCTATCTTGAACTCGTCAACGTCGTCTCCGTGATTTATGCATCTAGTCTCTTTAGCGACTGCGCGGCGGCCGAATAAGTCCGCGAAGAATCTCTCCAGTATTCCTCTCGTTATGTATCCTGTGAAATCAATTATATGTAGATCGCGGGCGGCCATGCACTCCATATTGTTCTTTATTCTGATCGTGTATCTCATCATTGGTGTGACTTCGATTATATCCATAGAGCCGAATCCCAGTGATTCATAGATGTCTTTCAACAGGTTCAAGGCTACCTTGTATTCTTCGATGCCCTCGCCGACCTCCATTTCTATTCTTGATATGCATTCGTAGAGTTGTTTCCCTATTCCATGACCTATTGTTCTTAGAGCGTTCCTCGTCCCTAGATCGGCATAGCCTCCCTGCTTGATAAACACATCTATAATGCTACGTATCATGTTACGTGTAACGATGACCGCGGGCTGATCGATTAGTTTTATCGAATTATATTTTATAAATAGGAAGCCCGTCTGGGGCAGAAACTTTCTTACCCCAAGAACAATATCTAGTTTTCTAAGCTGTTTCTCCACTTCTTCGAGGCAGGCCTCATCACAGTTACGCATAAGAATGGATACAAATCCTTCTCCACCACTAGGTATGTCGGGGACGTTCACCTTAGCTATATCGACTCCTCGTTCAGCCAGTACATCTAGGATTTTTGCAAGGACTCCTGGCTGATCCTTTACACGTAGGACTATAGCTGAGTACGAGTATTTTCCCAGCTCATATATGGTGTCAATATATAGATCAGGCATTTTGCCAGCCGGTTTTTCTCTGACACGTACAAACCTTAGTATCAACCGGGATCCACCATTTCGCTCATTATGTTATCGTAAATTATCAAAACTTCTAACCACTATTAATTACATAATGTATCTATTGTGGCTATCAAATATAAATGATAGTCAAATACTAAACAAGGTGTGTAAGACCGAAATTTAAATATTTGACTATACACGATGAGCCCTACTTCTTCTTCTCAATAACATATACTTCGCACGGAGTATCGAGGTCTAGCATTGTAAGAAGTATATCAGCGTCGTTCTCAACGGCTTTCTTAAGATCTTCTGTTCTGCACTTCGTGAATAAACCCTTCTTCTTAACATAGATCTTGATCTTCAGAACCCCTCTGCTTATCTCGATCTTGAGGTCAAGGAATTTGCACCCGTAATAACCAGCGAGATCGGCTACATCCTCCCTCATCTTGTCCATGAACTCCTTTATCCGCTTAGTGAACTCCAGGATGATAGGCTCTCCTTCCTTCTCCTCTTTCCGTACAGGCCTTACTTCAGGAACAGCCTTTACTTCAATTGGCCCCCCATGTTTCCTGGGCGCTTTCTGAATGACATGAGGCTTTATACTGGCCTCCCTCGTCCTATCCTCCGAGACCATTGGCTGTACTTCGTATAGCTTAAAGGTTATTGGAGATATCTTGGACGCTGCTATGAGTGTTGCGAGAGGCTTTAATCCAACCTGCCTAGTACCCTTGCTGGTGTCAACCATTGCCGAAGAAACTATTTTCCCATGACTCAGATAGATTATAAACCGTTTACCGTCAAGATTAGTAGTGAGAAGAACTTCTTTATCCTCAGCCAACTTGGGCAGGTTCTTGAAATCTTCGAATCCTAGCTTGATCTTCTTTATGAACTTGCTCCTCAGAAGCAGTTGTGCCTCAAACGTTATATCGGAGAGGACGTTGAGTTTATCTGTCTCAATAGGCATGCTCGCAATGATCTCATAGATCTCCTTCTCCTCGGCATTCTCGGCCAACGATTATCCTCCCCTACAAAATCCGGGCCAAAAACATGGATAGAGTACAACTATAAGATGTTAAACGCGGTCTTAGATTAATAATCTTGTTACATCCACTACGTTATTCGCTATGTTCTTGAAGACATTTATGTATTGTTCATGAGGCCTATACTTTGGAGTAATTATTATCATTGCATCAACATTAGGTCTTAGCAGTGATAAGAGCGACCTGACAAGCGAGTAAACAGTTGTGAAACTAGATATGTTTATCAGATCCGATAGATCCTCTATGATAAGGAGAACTCCCCGGGATTTCCTAATAATGCTCATAATGGAGCGTATGAGATATATTCTCTCGAACGTGATGCTCCTCTCGTGCACTTTTAGGTTGAAATAATGCTTAGGGGGACGAGGCAGTGTCTCGGCTGTTGGATACGCTATATTGAAAATATATGCTTCCGGAGGCCCAACGACTTTTTCAAAGTCTTCTCCTAAACTTGTTATCTCTTCTTTCACCTCATCGAATGTCTCATTGAAATTGAAGAGAAGCATTGTTCTTAGAAGACTATATGGCTTAGAAATGTAGATCACGGTGTTTATCGGGAATCCAGCAAACCATATTGATCTGAGAATATCGTTGAAAGCATGTGATACCTTGGATATACTATCCATAACGGGTATATCATGTATGATCATGTATATGGGGAGCATACCTGCTTCTTTAGCGATCCTTGGAACCTTTGATACAATTATTAGTCCGACAAGGTCGTCCAGAGAATATTTTAGGTAAACAAGTATGAACATGGCAGCAACTGTCTCGACGAGAAACGATACGGCATAGGGATCTATGATCTCATACATTTTCCTAGTACTCGCTGTCGCTACCCCGTAGAAGATAAGTATGGCGAGCATGTTTATGATCGTGAACATCCTGTAGAGTGATGCGAATCTCAGCCCACGGTAAGGATCATTCGTGATCTTATATCTTATCGATATAATGCCCGACATAACGAGGAAGAATATTGTTAGAACAACGATAAACACTATATAGTCATAGCTGACACCGCCCGTAAAGAACCTTAGAGATATGAAGAGAGCAAGAACTAATATGATTCCTAGAACAGTGAAACCTCTAAGAAGCCCCACGTTTCTGAACTTGTAGGAGAGGAAGCCAGAAGTCTCCTCTTCTTTTGTACCATAAGTTGAGGCTACAAGATACGATATTCTTGATAATATAGACGCATAGTGTAGCTGGATTATTATTGCTGTTATGGTTATATATGCGTCTATAACATAGGATAGATTCTCTTTAATCGGATAGATCAATGGTATAATGATCGTTATGATATAGATGAATGTTAATTTGCCGAGAGAAATTATGTCGCAGGAAACCTCTGTGTCGAGTACTGTCTTAGCATAGTTGTAGACGCGTAGGAATAACGTGATGAAAAACATATAAACAATCATTGATACAAGTAGAAAAACAGGGGAAACACTGATCGCAGTACCAGACCCTGATAGGACAAAGAGAACAGCAGCTAGAATAATTAATATGAACAGAAATAATGGTATGAAAAGCACATGCCTGATAGACCTACGTATACAGGATGAAAACCTGCTGTTCAATTAGGTTATCCCTGTCTGAATGGGCTGAAGTGCTCCGTCTCTATTGTACCAATTATTTCGACACCAGTCTCTGGCGATATCACAGCTATGTATGACCGCCTATCCACTCTGCTAACCCTGCTTTTCACAGGTATTAATCTTACATCAAGCTTTGGGGCCCCTGCATAGATCCATACATAGTCCATTACTATCAAGACATCGCACATGAACTCCTCGTTCGGTGGATTAACTATTTCGCTGTAGAGTGGGAGCTCAGCGATCATAATCCCCATTATCTTCTGGCTATAGATCTTATCATTGATATATGATAGGATCGTGCGTACCTCGTCTCTCTTAAGATACATCGTCAGACTAGTAACTGTATCAAATATGATGTTCTTAACCCCGCTCTCCTGGGCAATGTTGAACGCATCATCGATTAGGCTTATCACCATATCTTTACTGAGCCCATAAGTCGGTATTGCTTCGAACAACATGAGCATCTTATTATCGATAAGTTCCTCGAGCTTATTGAATGCAGGGAAGTTCTTATATCTCATGATAACGGATTCTTTCTTCTCGGTCAAGGATACATACATTCCTTTTTCTCCTTGAAGGGCTCGGTTATACAGGATCTGTAGAGCCAATGTGGTCTTACCGGTACCAGGATGGCCTATGATATAAGTTATACCCGGTCTTGGCAGGCCACCTTCGACGATATCATCAAATCCTTTGACTCCTGTAGGTATTTTTTCAATCACACTCATACTAATCCCTCCTTACCTCCCATAAGCAAATTGCCTGACATAGTATTATTTCGCGCTATCTACATAACTAGTATGTATCTGAGACTAAATATTGATTTATTCCATAAAATCAAATGGCAACCGTATCCGATAAATGTTTTCATACATTATAACAGTTTGAAATATACATTGAATAGTTTTTTATCGTTTAGACAATGTATATCTATCATGAACAATTAATGATAAAAGCTCTGATATCTCTCTCGGAACATTATATGGTACAAGAAACTCAATAAATACACGTGAAAATCTACCTGTACAAAAACAATCCAATACACTCCTAATGAATCTATAAATTATGACCGTATCTGATTTTTCGACCAGACTCCCTCTGCCAGCGAGACAAAATATCAGTCTTAATGTAGGAGCAGATAGTCTAACATCCCTTATTATATGGCTTATCTGCATGAACTGTGGAGAGCTGATATAGAACATTTTCCTATTGCTGGATATCGGGAGTTTCTGGAGAGCAACCATTTGGCTTCTAAGATAAATAATCACGGCTGTATTGTTATTCTTTATCGTCTTAATGAAACGCACACATTCCGATTTCAGATCATGAGGGACTATAACGATCACATCGTTCAACGGATTCTTAAATACGTGCTTGATATAGTTTTCTAGCTCCTTGCTAGTTCTATAGTACATGGCCGTTATGAATGGCTGTCGCCTATTAAATGTCAGTAAAATATTTCTTAGATCCATTTTCTGCTCTGGTGAGAGTATCACACCTGTATACATCATGTATGATATCGTCAACGAGTACATTATGATCTTAATCATAACTATCAAGACTAAACAGTTCAGGATAGAATCTATTGTGACATGATCTGTTGCGACACTAAATATCCTTACAGCTTGAAATCCTATTACCAAATATGTGTTGAGCAGCATCATGAAGATCAAGTATGTTGTATCAGCGAAGAAATCCAGTCTCTTGATCTTCTCCCAGAAACTACTTATGAGACCATATATGTCGCCGTAGAGCCTCGTTATTAGTTTTTTAAGGTCTAGCTCGGACACTATTTTTCTTCCGAGAACATATAGTAGGATCGTCTCGCCGAGTATGAATAGAATATCCATTATCATGAAAATATATTCATAACTACTAGATATGCTCGTTAATAAATCCGTTAATAGATCCACTGAGAGTAGTATGCTTAATGCGATGAGGATGTAGCCGACATTGATGTATATTGATTCGGAGAAGAGTTTGATCCTTGATAGCGTATTACTTAGATCATATATCTCTGTTATAGCAATATATATGAATATAATTAGGACGAAATACGTGCTGAATTTTATGAGTAGATTTGGATATGAGAAATATGTTTGCCAGAACATATATGCGGACATTGCTATTGAAACGATGAATGCGAGATATATGAATAGTGATAATATAATTACTTCTTTCTCCGAGCGGATGTCTTCGTTGTTCTCATTATTATTGTTATTACTGTTGTTTCCGGAAATCATCGAGGGTCAACTGCCTCTCGCCATATATTTTCCTACATACATAATCGTAGATATGATCAGGTAGACTATGTGTTTTTCTAAGATATAATAGCAACTCGTTCCTCATAGGGTTTTTCAGTACAGGGCCCCTGCGTAGAGCTTCTCCAACAGTCATTCTAATCTGCCAGTTCCCAACAGGGTATACGTACTGCGGCAACACTTCTCTCAGGATCACTACCTTGGCCTGCCTATTGATGCGGGCTAAGTGTTCGAGGATTGGTGTTCTTGCGGCGAGGAATCCTCCATCCATTTTTTCGGGGCGGCCCCAATAGTCATCTTTTATTATTAGTATTGAGGGCTCTGCATGTGGATTCCAGAGGCTATTAGGCATCCATACTTCAATCCATGTCGAGGTATACCGGCCGGGCGCCAGTATTATCGTGTACTTGTTGTAGAGGTACTCGGCATGATAGACTAGTATATTGCTTATGGGTCTGGACAAATGTATTTTCTTCAAGTACATCTTGGCGAGTATACTATCAACAGCTGTTATGCTCCATCTTGTCGGCACGAGTCTTCTGCGCTTCAATGTACCAATGAATCCCAGCGATAAAGCCCTGACTATCTCGTAGTGGTCTAGGCCCGCCTTATGTAGTCTCCACACGGCCTGCTCGGCTCTGAGGTCATCCCATATAGTCTTCTCCAAGACAGGATGTAGTGAGGGATTCCCAGAGACTCTTATCTTACGAGCCGTTATACTCGGCCCTATCGGGGGGAGGAGAGGATCAAGTCTTAGTCTTGGCCTTGGTATGCTTGAGAGCTCGGCCTCCGCATCCACTGGTCTTCTCGATAGAGCCGCTAATCCTATTTCTTCTTCATAGAGCCTCCATGGATTATCGGCTTTACTCTTCTTCTTCGCGTAGACGAGCTGTGATCTCAGCTCGATGATATCGCCTAGGCCGAGCCTTAAAAACCACATACTGGGATCATCGTATTTCTTCGCCTCATCGCCATGTACGCTGGGAGGCAAGCCAATATAGACGTTAATATACGGGTATCCATGCTCCCCGACGAGTGCCGACGGGGGAGTTGCACCGTTAACCCTCGTATCACTAATACTCGTGATAACCTTGACCTTGCCACGGAAGCTCCGGAGAAGGGGACAATATCCTAGACCACATAGATTACGGTAGCCCTTGCAGCGCAGACAGAGATCTCTAGGTATACCCGGCAAGTCCGTGTTCACACCGCTACTTTATACCGGGTTATCACTTACTTTATAATTCCTTATAAGGCTAGATAAAATGATTCGACAAGGCAGTGGTGA
>JAADCY010000192.1 GCA_013154205.1 Thermoproteota archaeon
GTTTAAATAAAATAATACATGCCGAGCGGCCTGCCACCCACAGTGATTAAGGTATTACATTAAACCACCACCGCCTGCAAAACACTGCTTTTATCACAGCACGGATGAAGCCCTCGA
The DNA here is from genome assembly GCA_013154205.1 of Thermoproteota archaeon. Lineage (GTDB taxonomy): Archaea > Thermoproteota > Thermoprotei_A > Sulfolobales > Desulfurococcaceae > JAADCY01. Next base: position 118 of record JAADCY010000192.1, read on the forward strand.
TAATTAGGGCATAAAAACCAGCATTATATGATCGCAGTAATTCTTCGGAACAGCAAACAAGAACTAAACCATGTAATATCACATCACATAAATATGTATGGCCGCTCTTCCCCCGGGTTTTACGGGGCCGGCCAGCACTGGCCCTACCGGGGGATCAGTGGCGGTGGTGGTTAAGGGGTGGCAGGCCGCGATGAGGCATTCTTCTTTTCCAGCCATTTCTGAGTATATTTTACTGCTCTGGCTAAAGCGATCATTGGATCGTTCGAACTATATAGTTCAATTGAGAATATCGTCAATAAATAGTCTCCAGCACCAGTTGTATCGGAATAGCGTATATCAGGTACTTCAATATATTCATAAAGACTATTCGTACCCATGGCGACATGTGTTGGCGATGAGACTAGAAATATTGTTCCAGGGCTTAGCCTAACAAGTCTTTTAACCTGATGTTCAATATTTCTAGTTCCAGTAATGTATTCTGCTTCATCATCATTCATATGCACTATATTACTGAGTCTAAATAGTTCCTCTAGATAGGGCGGCTTGAAGTACTTGATTGAAGTATTTATTGATCTGCGTATAAAGCCCTGAATATCAATTGCTATGAGTCTAGCCCTTGTTTTTACGATTTTTAGTTGCTGCGGAAGAATTTCTCCCATAACGGGATTAATTATTGCAACATCATATGAGTCCGTTAACGAGAAAATAAGAGGAGACGATTTCTCGATTAAACCGATCGTTCTTCTTCCTCCCTTATATTTAAGTATGAATATGTTCGTCCGTGTATCCGGATAAGCCTTGATCTCAACTCCTATCCTGTAGAGCTTGTAAATCCATGTATACTGGTATGGAGATATTATAGATACGAGCTTTGTTCTATATCTCTGACCATAAACTTCATTGATAGCTTCTATAGTATAGTATATGCCGCCGCCGACGCATCTCTTGGTAAATCGTCCATTAACATATATATTGTCTATAGTAGGATTACCTATCACTATTATTTTCACTACATTATCCCCTAGCGTTTCTTCCTAGCTGTTTCAGCAAGTTTTTCCCTTAATATCTTAGCATTCTTTCCCCTGAAATGATACTCCCTAATATGTATGATCAGATCTACAGGTGAGAAGAAGAAACTATTCTCATAATTATAATTATGTGGTTCCTTAGATAGGTCTAAGCATTTAGAGGCAGCATGAATACATATAGGGCAAGCTATCATACCCGTCGTTTTATCTCTACATGTCCTAATCTTTATACCGTCTACCTCGACAATGTAAGGCTCCCATCGAGGCTCCCAGACATACGCCATTAATATAGCACCCCAGCCAGTGTTTCGCAGTATCAGTTTTTACTCGTCAAACAGATTGCTTATGTTAACTTGTTATTTGGATGAGCGGTCGCATCCGGCCTGGTGATTTCATCGGCTATAGCCTCCAATATGGGGCGGGATACGCTCATCCCGCATTATTATTTAGGAGACGACCTGATAAAACAGTATTGATTACAATACCTAATATGGGATGAAGAAACCGTCAGTGCCTGATGCATGATGACCTTTCAGCGGCCTGACCATACTCAGCCGGTTGATCCCTCTTCACCGTTCTGTAAACCGTTCTCATCATTGCGTGTAACTATTCTTCTCCTGTATAGGCTATCTAGAATATTATGTATCAATAAAATAGTGTTGATTCTACGTGATGGGGATTGAATACCTAGTTTGGACAAGAATTTTATAGATAGTTCTCTCCACTTAGCTTCTTCTTTCTCTACGCTGCCTGCGTGACCATACTCTTCTCTCATATAGTTTCACGTTCCAGTATTTCTTATCTTGGTGGAAGAGGGATTATCACTGAGTTCTCATAGTCTTGTAAGTCGAAAGAGCTCTTATCAAGTCTCTTTACGGTGTACTTCTTAACATATGCTATGAAGTCTTTCACCGGGTGTAGTGGGAGCCTTAATCCTTCTACCCAATAATGTATAGGCAGGATGTTTTTCGGCTTTGTTTCCTCCACTATTTTCCATGCTTCATCCGGATATATTGTGTAGACGCCTCCCACCGGTATTATGAGTAGATCAACGCCTGCTAGTTTTTCTTTAAGCTCATCGCCTGGTATGTGGCCGAGATCGCCAAGATGCGCTATCTTGTAGCCATCGACTTCAACAATATAAACAGTATTTTCACCTCTACGCTTACCCTGGAACTTGTCGTGGAAAGTCTTATAACCATGGATAACTATGTCGTCGACTTCAGCATCTCCGTAGAACTGCTTGAAAATCCTTGTCGTTGGTTTGGAAACTATTTCTGCCGCATTATGGTCGAAATGATCATGTGTTATCAGTACAAGATCGGCCTTAACATTGGGTCTCGGCAGCCCTATGCTCAGACCATCGTGTGGGTCAAACACTATAGTGTATCCATTAAGCCTTCTCACTTCGACACATGCGTGTCCATGCCATTTAATTATGGGCACTTCTCATCCACCCACATACCATTTATGTTGGGCAAGATACTTATAGCCTAATATTGTTCTTGAAAAATGAGTGTAATATCGCTATTATTCCGCCGTGATCACGGTGTTGTATTCATGGATGCAGCCATCTTCGGTATCTTGGGATTGATACTGATAATGATTCCTTCAACGATCTTATTTATATTCCAGACGATAATGTATCATTCTAAGAAAAGATATCGTGTACCAATCCCTGCGAAGAACCTGAAGATAGGTTGTGTATCTATTATTATACCCATTAGGAAAGAGCCCTTTGAACTACTTGATGATGCCTTGAAATATCTATCACGTCTAGGTATTAATAAAGAAGTCATAATAGTATCTGATGATCCCCGCGATAGGCTTGAACAAATAAGATCAATTGTTGAAAAGTGGAAAAAGAAAGGATTAAACATAGTGCTTATTTGGAGAAGTGAAGCCAGAGGGTTTAGAACAGGAGCTCTCAATGTAGGACTATACGCTTCTAGGGGTAAGTATGTTTATGTGATGGATATTGATAGTCGTATCGATGAAGAATTCCTTGTTGATGCAGCTAAACTTATAGAAGAAGGGAAAGCCGATGCTGTTGTTGCGAGATGGGCGCCAAAGAATAGTGATAGCCGGGTAGCGGAAGCTATAGCTTATTCGATGAAATTCGTTGTTGATACCATCTATAAAGGTAGAGCCGGCCGCGGCCTCCCAGTATTCCCTCTCGGTACCGGGACTCTCTACAAGGCTGACATGCTTAAGAACGAGCTAAAGGGCTGGGATGAAAAGAGGATACAGGATGACATGGAGATAGGATCCAGGATGATGAAGCTGGGCAAGAAGATCCTTTACCATGATAAGTACAAGGTACTGGTAGAAGTACCAAGGAGGTATAGGAGTCTACGTATACAGCAGGAAAGATGGGCTTATGGAGCCCTTGACGTTGCTATAGCGAGGTTTAAAGACATAATAACATCGCCGTACCCGCTTCTAGCTAGACTTGATAGCCTTGTATTTCTGCTTCAATATACACCAGCTGTTCTCGGCATAATAGGCGTCATAATACTGGGGCTATCATGCATTATGTATCCAATGGACTATATTGGGGCTTACTGGTACATTGGTATACCATGGATTATATCGGCAGCAGTATATGCATATTCGTATATTGATTCGCTAAGAGAAATAGATAATGATCTATGGCATATCATGGTGAATTTAGGCAGATCCTCTGCGACAACCGTTTCATTAACTCCAACCTTTACATATGCCTCTTTCAAAGCATTACTTAGAAGACCCTTCATATATAAGAGAACTCCTAAAGGAAAACACGAAAGCAAAACCCACGGATATAGAATACCGTGGGAGCTCATAATCGGCATATCGTCAGCACTGTTCGGCCTATACTTATGTCTAACAGGAATATTATATACAGGCCTCTGGTTCATAACCTATAGCTCGGGATACCTTTACTCGTGCTATAGATGGTTCGAAGACATAATCAAGCGATAACCGGGCAGGAAGAAATAAACACCGCCTTTCACAATTATTGTTTCCCGGTTTCAACCCGGGTTTGGGGTGAAGTGTTTTTGCCGATAAAATTCGCTAAGAAAAAATACAGTGATAAATACATCTATAGTTTGCTGAGACCATATGTGAGGAAATGGTTTAAGACGAGATTCGAGACATTCACTCCTCCACAGCGTATGGCAATACCTCTTATCAAGCGCCGGATAAATACATTGATCTCGTCACCCACTGGTACAGGGAAGACACTTGCAGTATTCCTTGGAATAATCGATGACCTATACAGGTACTATGAAGAACACGGCGAGATGCCGGAAGGAATAAAAGTAGTTTATGTAAGCCCCCTACGCGCTCTAAACAATGACATGTACAGGAACCTGCTCCGCCCAATCATCGAGATACGTGAAATAGCCGAGAAAATGGGCTTGGATCTACCTGAGATCAAAGTTGCTGTAAGAACAAGCGATACAAGCCCGAGCGAGAAGCAGAAAATGGTTAGAAACCCACCACACATACTCATAACTACACCGGAGAGTCTCGCCATAGCACTAAACGCTCCTAAATTCAGGGAGAGACTTAGAACTACCGAGGTAATTATTATCGATGAAATACACGAGCTAGCGGGCAGTAAGAGGGGAAGCCATCTCAGCCTCAGCATCGAGAGGCTCGAGAACCTCGTTGGAAAGCCTCTGACCAGGATAGGGCTAAGCGCTACAATAGCTCCTCTAGAAGAAGTAGCTAAATTCCTCGTCGGCTATAATGATGATGGTAGCCCAAGGGATTGCATAATCGTTGATGCGAGGTTCGCTAAACCCATAGACATTAGAGTATTGTCGCCGTTGAAGGACCTAGTACATGCTTCAGCAGAGGAGATCCAGGAGAAAATATACAGAACACTTATTAATTTGATCAAGCGACACAAGACAACTCTTATCTTCACAAACACCCGTAGCGCAACCGAGAGAGTAGTATATAAACTCAGGAAGATCATGGAGAAAGAAAAGATAATCGATGTAGACAAGATCGAAGCCCATCATAGTAGTCTTAGCAGAGAAGTTAGGCTTGAGATAGAGGAGAAGCTTAAACGCGGAGAACTAAGAGTTATTGTGAGCTCTACAAGCCTGGAGCTAGGAATTGATATTGGATACATAGACCTGGTCGTACTCCTAAGTAGCCCTAAGAGCGTCTCACGTTTACTCCAAAGGATAGGAAGGGCTGGACACCATATACGGGAAGTGAGTAAGGGAAGGATAATAGTTGTCGACAGGGATGACCTGGTCGAGTGCACCGTGTTGGCTAAGGCTGCGTATGAGCATAAGATAGACCGTGTAAGGATTCCACGTAATCCACTAGATGTTCTAGCACAGCATATTGTAGGCTTATCCCTTGAGAAGAAATGGCGAGTTGATGAGGCATATAGACTGATCAAGAGGAGCTACACATTCCACAACCTATCATGGGAAGACTATATGAGTGTACTGAGATATCTTAGCGGAAGGTACGGAGACTATTTCGAGCATGCCAAGATCTACTCGAAGATATGGTTTGATGAGGAAGAAGGGGTTTTCGGCCGGAAAAGAACGGCGCGAATGATCTATTATCAAAACATAGGAACTATTCCCGATGAGAGCAAAGCACACGTATTCACAACTGATGGGAAATACGTTGGTACTCTCGAGGAAGCTTTCGTCGAATACCTCGTGCCTGGAGACCTCTTCGTGCTAGGCGGACGCGTCTACGAGTACCTTGGAAGCCACGGGTTCAGAGTGATAGTGAAGCCCGCTGACGGTGCTCGCCCCACGGTTCCTAGCTGGTTTAGCGAGATGCTACCACTAGCCTATGATTCAGCCCTTGAGGTTGGGAAATTCAGACGTATCGTAGCGTCAAAGATACAGTCTGAGCCTAGAGAAAGAGTTGTTGAATGGCTCAGGAAAAACTATAAGCTACAGAAGAGAGCTGCCGAGAATATCTACGAGTATATCAGGGAGCAGCTCCTCTTCACTGGTGGTCTGATACCTAGTGACAAGCTGGTAATGATAGAGATATATGACGAGCCCAGGGAGAGAAACATTATTGTTCATAGTTTGTTTGGTAGAAGAGTTAATGCAGCGTTATCTAGGGCTTACGCTTATTTCGTCGGTAAAACCCTCGGGGTCAACGTTAAGATTACCGTTACCGATAATGGCTTCATGCTAACGATAAAAGGGCATCCCAATGGAGACTGGGAAGCAATATTCAGGATGATTACACCGGAGAACATAGAGGATGTACTGAAGAAGGTTTTGCGTAGAACAGAAATGCTCAAGAGAAGGTTTAGGCACTGCGCCGTAAGATCCTTCATGATCCTTAGAAGATATAAGGGATACGAAAAAAGTGTTCACAAATTACAGATTAACGCTGAAGAACTCCTTCGAGCTATTGAAGACATACCTAATTTCCCTGTGTTGAAAGAAACCTATCGTGAAATACTTGAGGACTACATGCATATCGATGCCGCCAAAGAAGTTCTCGAAAGGATAAGAACAGGTGATATATCTATAGAAGTATTCGGCCCGACAAACGTGCCGAGCCCGTTTGCACACAACATTATTGCTCATGGCTATAGTGATGTTGTCCTTATGGAGGATATGAGGAAATTAATTATGAGGTTACATGACAAGGTATTAGAAATACTTCGCATGAGAGGCGTATCCGTATAAAATTATGGTTCTTGATTCTGGACTTATTCGTTGTGTTCATTGTTTTTCTCTTTCTTTTCATCCCTGTTGATCAATAGGACTTTTTCGAGCACTTTATCGGGAACCATGAATACTTCTTTAGCTATAGCCTCAATGTAGTCGTCCCGCGGAGCTATACGTGGGAACCCAAGCCTTAGCCCTATTGCTTTTTTCGATGCTTCTTTGAATCCTTTGTTTCTGATTTCTCCTCTAGATATCATTTCGGCTACTTTGAACGCTATGTAGAATCTTACGAAGTTTCTTACAGTTCTTTCTTCTTCAGGGATTGCCTCAGCTGTTTTCTTCAGTATTTCTGCGAATTCATCTTCTGTTATGAAGCCGAATAATAATTTCGTGAACGCTACCCTAAGCATACGTGCAACAGTATTACTGTCGATCTGGCCCTGCGATGAAGCCTCTATAAGGTTTTTACGGGCTTCTTCATAGTTGTTCTCGAGAATATTCTTTATTGCTTCCTCGTATTTCTCTTCGGTTCTGAACAAATTGTCGAATAACGATGGATATTCATCGTCGAGTGCTAACCCGTATTTTGCTATAACATAGAGGCTCGCTATCTCTTTATCGTATAGATCTGGTGGTGTTGCTTTACCCTTAATAGGTACAATGCCGTGCTTCTCGTATGTTTCCTTGATGAGTTCGCGTAGTTCTTCCCTAGACGTGACGTTTCCCTTCCTGATTATCTCGCCTAGGAGATCGACTATTATCTGGATCCTTTTTCTATAGGGGTTTTTATCGGGCAAATCTTTTCAGCCTCTTTTGTTTTTCTATTTCTCTCGTAAACAAGCGTCTGATCGCTATTTCCTGGCCTTTTAGACCCGTATAAACCCTTACTTTTTCACTATATTTAT
>JAADCY010000071.1 GCA_013154205.1 Thermoproteota archaeon
ACCCAACACACTATTATCAATTAGCCGGAGCCGGGGTAGCTCAGCCAGGTAGAGCGCCGGGCTGTTAACCACGGGTTCGAAGCCTGGCAGAAACCCGGTGGTCCGGGGTTCGAATCCCCGCCCCGGCGCCACCTTTTTAAATAATCAACTACGTGAAGTTCTTCTGGCAATACCAAGCAACTAGTAGGGAGGTAACAATATTGGCGCCCCTACAGGTTAATAGTGTGGAAGAACTAAAGAAGTATATTCCACAGGCAATTGAGTGTAGAGTAGTAAGAGATGAGAAAACAGGTAAGGCTAAAATAAAAGTCCGTACAAAAAGGAAGCTATTAACACTTATTGTGCCAATAAATGAAGTTGACAAAACACTAGAAGAACTAAGTTGTCCCGAAGTAATAGAGTTTTAATCACGTTTTTAGTCAAGATGAATCTCGTCACCATTTAATGGCCTATATACGTTGATATCATCGCCTACTTTTTCACGTATCATTTTCTCGAGATTGGCTGAAGAATCAGGCTCTCCATGCACAATGATGATGTTACGTATAACGTTCTTGTAACGCTTTACAACGTCTAGCAATCCATCCTTACCAGCATGGCTAGAGAGATCAAACCATTCGACACGGGCATTGACTCTGTCAATACCGAATTCCTCTATACCACCTGTTTCGAGAAGTTTATGTCCAGGGCTATCTACGGCCTGGTAGCTGACGAGATAAACAGCGTTATTCCTATTGTCCCCGATTTTCTTCAAGTAATATACACTTGGGCCTCCCTTGAGCATTCCGGCGGATGATATTATAACGGTTGGTCTACGCCAGATCTTCCTCCTGTCCTGCCATCCTCTCACAAATTTTACGTGCTCAACGACTTTCTGGAAAAGACCGGGATCACGTAGATACGTTTTGTGGCGGAGATAAATACTTGTTATTTCCCTACTCATACCATCTATATAGATCTCGGCGCCGGGAACCTCAGCGTGTACAAGACACATTACCTCCTGCGTTCTACCAACACTAAAAGCTGGGATCAACACAGTGCCTCCTGAATCTAGTACTTCCTCAATAGCGGCTGCAAGACGATGCTCTGTCTCATGACGTGGAGGGTGCTTAGTGCTACCATAAGTAGACTCTATGATCAAGGTATCGATCTTAAGCGGCCATAGCTCAGCTTTTGACAACGTCCATGTCTGTATAGTGTTGATATCACCCGTGTACAGTATTTTATGTCCACTAGGAGTCTCTAAGTATACCATAGAGCTGCCGAGTATGTGTCCAGCACTGGTTAATAATACCTTGAATCCTCCAAGCTCGTATTGCTGGCCATATTCTGCCGTGATAGCCTTAGAACTCATATTCTCTACTTCTTCAAGGTCATAATCGATATAGAAAGCATTGATCTTTAAGAAGTCCCTAATAAGGAGGCGGCCTATATCTAGAGTTGGTTTTGTCATCACTATCGGTGGATGACCCGTTATGTATAAAAGCGGTGCGGCACCTATGTGGTCAAGATGAGCATGAGTAATAATAACACCATTTAGATCTATCGGTCTAACGTGTCCTGGAAATTGTGGTCTATCGTTTTCATCAAAATTAACTCCATAATCCAAAAGCACGTTTTGCCCCCTATCACTTACCAAATAAGCTGCCCTACCGACTTCTCCGCCTCCGCCGAGAATCTTAATCTTTGTCACGTCTAAACACCATAGTAACAGACTACGGAGAACCCCTTTATTATTAATATCCCATACATTATTCTAATCTAATCACGAATAGTACTCTTTAAGACTAGCCTGCATACTATTTAGAAATAGAGAAAATAGGTGTAAGTAATGCTTCCTGGAATGAGCCCTAGAGAACTAAGAAGGGCTTTAAAACGAATGGGAATAGAGCTACGGGAATTAGAAAATGTTGAACGTGTCGAGATAATTTTATCATCGAAAAAGATAGTGATAGAAGCACCACAAGTTCTACAAATGTTTGCTAAAGGCACCAATATATTCCAAATAACGGGCGGCACACTACATGAGGAGTCGCTCGAAGAGAAGAAAGAAGAGATTGAGATAAGTGATGAAGACATAGAGTTCATAGTATCACAGACAGGCGTATCTAAAGAAGAGGCTAGAAAAGCTCTGATTGAAGCTAAAGGCGATATTGCAGAGGCATTGCTTAAACTAAAAGGTTTGGGGTAAAAACTTGCTGAAAATAGATAAGATCAGAGATGTCTATAGGCTTATCCCTGATAGAAGGGTCAAAAAAATAGAAGAGCCCGCTTATTTACTCGGAGTATTTTACGATGGAGAACTAGGTAAAGCAGTCCTCGAATTCATCAGTATCGATGGAGAAAACCTAATGTATTTACCCGACCCAGCCGGTCATAAACCATACTTTTTAACAGATCTACCGCCTAGCGAAGTAAGTAAGTTAAAAGAAATAATTAATCATCCAGGCTTTGATTCAATAGAAACAATCACCAAGATCAACCCGTTAACTAATGAAGAAATACAGTTAACAAAGATAATAACTAAAGACCCGTTAAGTGTGGCTAAGTTAAGAGGCAAAGTACCCAGGGCTTGGGAAGCACATATAAAGTACCATGAAAACTATGTGTTCGACTATCAATTAATACCTGGAATGAGGTATCGCGTTACCAATAACGCAAAGAATCCATTTCATCTAATTAGACCGACAATACCGCAAGAAGTAGTCAATACTGTTAGGAACATATTCAGAGGCGAGGACGAAGAAACTCAAAAACTAGCACTACAATGGTTACCATTATTCGAGGAAAAGCCGCCTAAGGCGAAAAGAGTTGCCGTGGACATCGAGGTATATACTCCATTTAGAGGCAGGGTACCGCATCCCGTTGCAGCAGAATATCCTGTAACTAGTATTGCTTTTGTCGGGAATGATGGGTACAAACGTGTGCTTCTCCTTGCACGAGAACATCATTGGGGCGAGATTCCAGATGAATATCCTGTCGACGCAACAATAGAATTCTATGATAGCGAAGAAGCACTAATAATGGAAGCAATAAGAGTGCTTGCCTCGTATCCTATCATAGTGACATTTAACGGTGATAACTTCGACCTCAACTACTTATATCATAGAGCACTAAGGATCGGTATTCCACGAGAACTGTTGCCCTTCAGATTTCATGAAGACATGATAAAAATAGAGTCATCGATACATATAGATCTATACAAGTTCTTCAAGAATAGGTCAATTAAATCCTATGCATTCGGAGGAAAATATCAGGAAGAAAACCTAGACACTATAGCATCAGCATTACTTGGAATATCCAAGCTTGAAGTCGAAGGAAACATAGGTGAACTACCCTATGGAAGATTAATAGCGTATAACTATAGAGACTCGCTGATTACACTACAGCTAACAATGTTTAATAAAGAGCTAGTCTGGAGACTCATGATTCTATTAGCCCGTATAGCTAAGACAAGCATAGAAGATATATGTCGTAAAAGCATATCTAAATGGATACAAAACCAGTTCTACTGGGAACATAGAAGACTAGGCTATCTAATACCAGAACCTGAAGACATAAAACGACACAGCAAGTCAAGCACTACCCAGGCAACCATTGAGGGCAAAAAATACGCCGGGGCACTCGTTATCGAGCCTCCAAAAGGCGTCTTCTTCAACATCACTGTTCTTGACGTTGCATCACTATATCCAAGCATAATAAAAAGGTATAATCTTAGCTATGAGACAGTAGATTACGAAAAATGCCCCGAGAACCAGAGAATACCTGTAATCGATGAAACAGGCAAGAAAATACATTTTGTCTGTATAAGCCGCCCTGGCCTTACAGCCCAGATAACAGGTTTACTGAGAGATTTCCGTGTAGGACTATACAAGAAAAGAGCGAAAAACAAAGATATACCCGAAGATCAAAGAACATGGTATGATGTTGTCCAGCGAGCTATGAAAGTATTCATAAATGCAAGCTATGGTGTATTTGGTGCCTCTACATTTCCTCTTTACTCCCCATCAATGGCGGAAAGCGTTACCGCACTTGGCAGAAGATCATTATATGCTATCCTGAGAAAAGCAGCTGAAATAGGCGTTAAGGTACTATATGGCGATACCGACTCGATATTCCTATGGGATCCTACTCCGGAACAATTATCAAAGCTTCAGGAATGGGTTTCCAGAAACCTCGGCTTGGAAATTGATATAGATAAAGTATTCAAATATGCGCTTTTCTCTGGGCTAAAGAAAAACTATATCGGCAGATACGTCGAGGGAGGCATTGAGATCAAAGGAATGGTTGCTAAGAAACGCAATACTCCTGAATTCCTCAAGAAACTATTCACTGAATTAACCGAAAGACTAAAGCAGGCAGAAACTCCGGAGGATTTCGTTGAACTAAAAGAATGGCTGGAAAACCAGGTTAAAACACTATATAGAAAACTTCGAAAGAAAGAAGTAATGCTAAACGAGCTAGCATTCAAAGTAGGCCTAACAAAACCTGTTGAAAACTATACAAAGAACAAGCCACCACATGTTAAGGCAGCCCTACAGCTTAAACGTCATGGAGTAAACGTGGCGCCAGGCGATCTAATAATATTTGTTAAAGTTAAATCAAGAGACGGATATAAAGCGGTACAGCTTACCCGGCTATACGAAGTCGATCCTGATAAGTACATTGAAATAATCAATGGTGCATTAAGCCAGCTACTAGGAGCTTTAGGTGTAAGCTGGGAAGACATCATCGGCGTTGCAAAGCTGAGTCCATTATCGTTTTTCAAATAATAAGAAGTCGAGGAGAACATAAGAACTTATATTGCCCTTCTCTGATTAACCATTATCAGCACTAAAAATTACATGAGGAGAGATATAATGCCTAAGAAGAGGGAGAGCCGAGGAAGACACAAGGGCTCTAAAGGAAGGGTCGAATACATACAGTGCGATAATTGTGGAAGACTCGTACCAAAGGACAAGGCAATATGCGTCACCCGATGGTATAGCCCAGTAAATCCTCAGCTCGCTAGAGAGCTCGAGAAGAAAGGAGCCATCATAATGAGGTACCCTGTGACCAAATGCTATTGTGTATCATGCGCCGTTCATCTAGGAATAGTAAAGGTTAGACCAGAACATGAAAGGAAGCCGAGACCACAGCCAATATAATATTGCTTTTATCGAGACAAAGCCTGACTTTAACCGTTTCGATATAATACATAGAATAACGAATTCGTTTAGGCAAACCCGCGTATTGGGCACATTATATATATTGTTCCCAAAGAAGCACTCCCTACATCTAATCACATGTAAGAACAATTCTTCTGAATGTATTGAAGAAAAAGTATCAATAGATGAATTCCTCTACCAAGTATTCAATAAAGCATGTATTGTTAACTTGACCGAGAACGCCCCGCTCTTCATAAATGATATTAATGACTTAAAGAAACTAGACGAAACCTGCTTGTATAGAATACTATTTGTATCCGGAATACATAGTGATATACCCCATACCCTTTTGAGAAAAATAAGAAATATTTCAACTAAATTCATAAATCTAAGTCTAGGCACAGTACCGTATCTTGCCTCAAGCATTCCGGTAATACTTGATCTAATATTATCATCGAATTTAGCGGAAATAATATAATGTAGCTATTTTCTCAAAATCTACCTAAGAAAAACAAAGAGGTAAGGTGTAAGAATGCCTAGAATAAAGAAACTGGTACTGGTTACAGCAACCCATCATCCATACCACAGCCTATGGACTAAGATCGCTGAAGAAGCTGCTAGAAGGCTTGGCGCTCAGATTGAGGTCAAATATGAGGACTATGTATATTTGATTGAGCATGGCGATACCGATGAATATGGAATGGCATGGGTTCCCCAGCTATTAGCAGAATTTGACGACGGCAGTATACGTGTCCTATTATCGCAGCTGCCATTAAACGAGGCCTTACAACCAGATTACGAGAAAGCATTAGAAACGATCGTAAAAAGAGCTAAGGAATACGAAGGATCAGCCTAGACAGGCGATATGGAGAACAGTGTTTTTGTTATTTGCAAATCACTTTTCTTGCATAAACAATGTATCCCGTATGCCCAATCATCAAGGTTTGCGGGCGCGTCGCACCTTTAGAAACATCATATTCACGTAATAATAACTCATATGTGTGTATCGAGATAAAGCCCCCATGTTCTCTTAGAGCCACAACCGTTTTCTCAACCTGGTTAACTGTAGGAACATATATTATTGCCGGAAAACCCGGCTTCAAAACTCTATGTATCGTCTGTATAGCATTCCAAGGATCTGGTATGTCAAGGAACACGGCATCAACGCCGGATAAATCTATCTGGAGCCTCCTAATATCTGCGACCCATAGTTCCACACGATCATCATATCCTAGAAAACTTAGTGCCTCTTCCAAAATCTTGATCCTTTTCTCGTTTATATCGAATCCATAGACCTTGCCTCGAGGACCGACAAAGCTAGCCAGGCTCAATGTTAGAAAACCCGTCCCCACCCCTGCCTCAACCACGTGTGAGCCCGGCGTTATTCCCGACAAGTATATCATAAACGAAAGATCCTTTGGATAAATTACCTGTGTAGTTCTTCTTAGAAGCTTTAATTTATCAACCAGTATTGGAGGAAGAATATAGGCTTTAATCCCCCTACTAGTCCTTACCGCTTCACCATAGTTTTTCCCAACAATATGATCATGTTTGATAAAGCCTTTATCAGTGCCGAGAATACCTCCCCTAACGAGACGTATGACAAAATTTCTCTTATCATCAATATATACGGATACGATATCTCCATAGGTGATTCTATCAGTCCTGGTGTCAGTCATCATCCTTTCCTCAGTAATACCAACCCTCTTCATCTGTGAATATACTAGATGTATATAACCGGTTTTAAAAGTAAGGAAAAACTGGTGGTAGTGATGATTAAAGAAAAAAAGATTTACCTAATGAGCATCAGACCTAAATACGCCTATAGAATATTTGCAGGCATTAAAAAATTTGAGCTAAGGAAATGGTTTGGCCTTAGACCAGAGCCCGGCTCAACAATCATTGTATACGCTAGTGGAAGCGTAAGAGCAATTATTGGTGAGTTCACAGTCGGCAAAGTAATATTCGGAGACTCAAGCGCTGTGTGGCGAAAACTTAGCGAAATAGCTGGAACCGGGCTAGGTAGAGATGATTATAGCTATATATCAGGCTCACGGGCTGCAATGGCTTTGGAAGTACTTAATCCTAGACTTTATGACCACCCCATAACGTTGAACGAGTTACGTAGGATTTTCCCTGGATTTATGCCGCCTCTTAGCTTTAGGGTTTTAGAATTGGATGAGCCTCTCTATAGATTATTATTAGAAAAGGCTAGAAAATCAATCAAATCAACTATTTCTTAAAATACTTATTGAACTCTTAGTTCCGCCTCTTGGATCCACAGCTCCTTTTTAAGCAGATCGCGTACAGCAACTCTAATTACTTCGCTCCTACTACTATACCTGCCTATTTTTACGAGCTCATCAAGTCCTTCAACATATATTTCGGGCATTTTAACAGTGATTAACCTCATTCTTGCAATGCTTCCAGCCATACCTATTCACCGTTAAAAGAATGCCAGCATAAAAATTTAAAAAC
>JAADCY010000082.1 GCA_013154205.1 Thermoproteota archaeon
ACCAATGAGAACACAATCAAAACTATACGACGAACTAATAAGAAGAATAGAAAATGCAACACCTATAACAGGGCAAATATGAGCATTATAACACCATTAGACGAATTATTTTACGATTTACTATCAGACTATGAATATAAATTCGAGAAAAAGATAGACGTAAGTCTTCAAGCTTTACCTAGTAAGTTCGAATATATAATACCGGTATATAGGAGAATAGAGATAGAAAACTCGATAATATACTTACTAATACTTCCATTATTTCAAAGACTTGTTAATATAAAACAACTGGCTCACACATACACATATCTCTTAGGCGCGACACATTCAAGGTTTGAACATAGTCTTGGTGTTGCTCACTTGATGAAAAAGGTTTTGAAGGTCTTAAAAAAGAAATTGAAGAGTAAGGGTATAGAAATCAGTAGGTTAGGAGAAACTATCGCTGTACTATCAGCGTTGTTACATGATCTTGGACATAGTGGTTGGGGACATGCATTAGATGGTATTGTAGGCCAAGTGATAGATAGAGGCCTTGAGGTAATTGGCAGAACACTGTTTGCAAAGATAGAGAAATTAGACATTGCAATAACAGTATATCTTTTGCATGAAAACTACCAGCTTCGTTATGCTATATGTAATATTGTGCGAAAGTTTAATGAGAACTTTGATATCAATGAAGTTATAGATCAAATTGCAGCTATAATCGAGGAAGAATGGTATCCTAGATATACCCACATAAGAAATAATCCTAGCATATTACGCTTCGTTAGATTAATAATGTTAGTACTGGGGGCTCCGCACGGTATAGACGGAGGGCTAAATATTGATAGAGTAGACTGGCTTCAAAGAGACCTCCACCACACAGAAGCTTTATCGCTAATATCCGAGTCTAACGAAATAAAATGCAAAGAATTAGAAAGATGTCTAGAAATTCTCAGAAGAATTACAAATAATGAGGATATGTTAGAAAAGTATATAGATATCTTATTTAACGATGATATAATTGTTCGATGGAAAACATCCAATAAGGATATAGAGGTTGATATTAATAAGTGCTTAAACCAAATTAGAAGCATACTATATTCAACTGTCTATGAAGGTCTTGAGCGTTCATTTATAGATTCGACCTTGATTAGACTTGCTTACTCAGCAATCGAGATTCTATACCGAGTCGGCAATAAGATAGCTAGCCCACCGATAGTAGCACGTGTTCTGCTTAGTTATCTTCTTCAGCCAGACGATAAATTGAGAGATTATACGCAAAAAATATTATCATTAATGGCGTGGATCTCTCCGGATCTCTACAATATTCGCGAACCGCTGAAAAGCTTTATAGAGAGAAGTGTAAGATTGTTACCGATACTTGATAACTTGAGTATGATAGTTCACAAATTAAAGTGTAATCATCTCAGTACGAACAATCCATTTGTATTAAACATAGAGATACCTGGTATTGAAGGTTATATAGCTCTAAGAGCATTATATTGCTCATTTCTTAAAGATGTTCTCAAAAATGTTAAAGATAAAAAAGATAAAGATGTTCTTAAAAATATGGAAATTGAACATTTCTATCACTCCTTAATATATAATTCTCGTATTAATGTTATAGATTCTCTAAGAATTCCAGATATTGAATACCTATTTAATAAGGAATTAGAAAAAGAGAGATCATATAGTAGATACGTCAGGTATGTGTACTTTCTTCCCAACTACTATGCCTTTAGAAGACTTGACGAAGGGTTTCTTAAAGAGAAGCCGATAACACTTGAAGATCTTAAGAACGTATTTGATAACGTCAAGGTACCTTTAATGTTTATTTTAATGCAAAGTTCTCCTAAATTACAAGAAAATGATATTAAAAAACTTTCAGATAAGGCAGTTAATTTCTTGAGGACAAATATAGAGAATCTTTTACAAGAATATTGTAACCTTTATTAAAATTTATACTGCTTTTATAAGTTTTGTTCATCCAGATATGCAGTATTGTTAGGCTTATTACTCCTGCTATTGTCTGTAGGTGCATTCCTAGGTGTTCGTTGTCCATTATTTTTTCCCCGGAGAGGAAGCAGTTTACTGCTAATGCTAGTGCAAGTAACTTATCTATGCTCATGATTGCTGGTTTTGCAAATGTTAATCCAAGTTCTGTATATTTCATTGTTATTCCTAGTCCAGCTGTTGCCGTAAGCATCCAGTGCATACAGGTGACGATACCAATCATCAATCCTAGACTTGCAAGACCTATCATTCTTAGGGTAGATCTAAGATTTTGTATTGTTGTTAATACATGATCAGCTAACCTATACGTCAACGCTATAGACTCGGCGGTACCGACCTCACGTGCTGATCTGTGAATAGTCTCGAAAATATGGTCAAGAACATTACCTATCTTACCGGGATAATATATTGGGCTACCACTCATTAATGCATTGAAACTATATCTAACACGCATTGGTAAACTATGTAATGTTGCTACATGTAGTAGATAGTTCCTAAACGTGAACAATATTGAGAGTATTCCAATTATTAGACAGGCAGTACCTATACTACCGGTAGTGAAGTATGTTACTGCTCCAATAGCTAATGCTAGTAGTAGCATTACATAGTCCGTTCTTGGGAACTCTGTTACATTGCTAAGAACTAGTCCACATATCTGGAAGAGGTATATCATGAATATTGAAATTATCTGCATAATATATCCAAGCTCTATAGCTAGTCCATAACCTATCATCGCACCAATAAGCGGAAGAACTAGACTAATCATACCCAGGTACAGTGTTAGTTGGCAGATAGCTACGAAGATATCTACCTGCTTAGAAGCACGTGAAAGTGATTGCAATATAGCAACCTCTAACCCACGTAGTGACTCTTGTCTAGAAACACCATTCTGCTCATCAAGGTAAGCTATCGTTAAAGGTTGAAACTCATTTTCTCCTCAACGCCTCACGTAGGGCGGCCCTCCTATCAACAGCAAACATAGCAGCAAGCTTTACCAATATCCTACCAAGACCAAGCTTCGATAATCTACTAGCAGCCTCTAGCAGAGCAGCTTCAAAACTCATAACAGTAAAGTACGTAGCGAATAGTAAGTAACTAATGGCATAATCCAAGAGCGTTGGTAACCTCGATAATCTAAGCCTCATACGTAGAACAAGGCTTTTTAAAAGCTCTCATAATATTATGATTAGAGCAATCTTAGAAGAGTATGCTGGAATAATAGCAATAGCAGTACTAACAGCAGTAGTAGCATACTTAGCAACATACCAAGTAATCACAATACACAACATCTGCATAACAAACCTAAAATATGTAAAGTTGTTACCCTGGGCATACGCGTACTATAACAATGATAGGATAGTACTGTGGATCACTAACCCAGGATTAATATCATTCACAGTAAAGAAAGTCATAGCAGACAATGGACTCATATTACTAGATCACCCAGTAGGTCCAGTAGAGCCTAATGATTATATTGTTCTAAGGTTCCCATACGTGAGGATTAGGAAAGTGATCACAGCCAGAATCTATCGCACAATTCTAAACATAGTGTTTAGAGGAGATAACGATGTTACTGACCACGTCACAGTAGAGGCAGAAACATACTACCCTACTAATGGTATGTCCATAAGAACAGTCAAGATACTACACTTAGGAGGATACGTACACTACATACAGAACACGAGCAACATAGTAACACTATACTTCGAAGACTGTAGCCACTGCGACTTTGATTTCCGCGACCTTATTCTAGCAGTAGAAAACATCGGACAGAGACTAGTACTAGTACAGGAACATGAGAAAGGAGGATACCCACACTGGCTATATATTAACAATACATTAATCAACTACAAACCACCAGACGCAGAACAGGAAGGCAAAGAATGGACATACAGTCTAAAACTAGTAGAGACCAGGTACACCACAAGAAAAATAATACTATACAGACCAAAATGGTTAACCATAGTAGCATGCGTCCCCCACGAACACATCTGCAAACAATTCACAACACCAATATGGAATGTCACCATCTTAACACAGGTAATTAATGAGACCACGAACATAACAAGCAAAAAACCAACATGGTATGTTCCACACACATACACACCACCAGGATACACAACAATATACATAAGCATAACACCACCAACAACACCAGCATGGATATACGTTAAGGTACAAACTCCAACGAAAATAAACAAAAGCTATCTACTAGTCACCAAAGTAGCCCAAGTACATAAGTGGACGAAGTATGTGATCTTAGAATCTCACACGTTCCCATACTCGACAAGTCCTCCAGGAGAATACGCAATGATCTATGCCCCGGCTGATATAGTAAGCGGCGCCTTCTGTGGAGTCTCAAGTGAACATAGTTTCTGGATTATGAACGGAACCAGGCTAATACTAGTGAACCCTAGTCCGAGACTTCTACATTATGCGAGAATATATTTTGTAGAGACTCTACATACACACATCATATTCACTGGAGATCTCACCCTAACAGTGCCTATTGGCACAAAGGTAACACTGTATACACCGCCACTACTATACGGCTGGAAAGTACTTTCACATAGGATAAAGGTAGGAGATGGATGGACTAACATAATAGGAAATTTCTATATACACACCGGCGATTGTGATGTATATCGTCCATCTCCACCCTATGCTCTAACAGATTATGCATTCCTGGGATACCTAGGTCCGTTAGTAAACGGCCTCGTTAGGAAGAACCATATAACGTTCATAGTAAACAAGAGCGGGTACATACTAGCCGTATACACATTAAATCCAGCCACAACTGACGTATACATATATGCTAGACAAATCTCAAAACCAAGCATAGAGGATAATATACCACCAATACCACTCGGCGAGGTCTATTATCTACCTCCACCATATGTAGAATTCAAAAGAATAGAATTTCCAATCGATACAGTACACCTAGGCACGGAAGAAACAGTCAAAGCACAAATAGGATCGACAATAATCATAAAAGTAAGAAAAACAATAACATACACCTACTGCCACAATTGCCCACAAGGACTCTGCGGCATAGGACCATGCTGGGATATAACCATTAAACTACAAAACAAGACAAACACAATAAAACTCGATATAAACAACATCACAAAAACATACAAAATCACACTAATATACAACGTCACAAACATAAAACAAGCCACGCCAGGAGCATGCAACATCTGCAAAGCACCACCACCAGGACCAAAACCAACAAGCTCGCCGCCACCGCCTAAAGTTGTGAAGTATGTTATTGCTAACCCTAAGGCTATTCTTAATGGAGGTTGCTCAACTTTGGAGAAATGTATAAATGGTGTATGTAGTGTTATAGGAGAAGTTTGTGGAGGATAAATAATAGACTCACCCGTAGTATTAATAGACTCCTATACACTCTCTCTAAAAGTCTCTCACTCTTTTTCTGTTTCTCTTTAAACACTAATATTCTCACCTTTATGAGTGAAGAGTGAGAAGCATAAACGGATGAACTTAATATGAGTATAATAGTGTTCTTACCGTATCTGTATTGTTTAACCATCATTCTCTTGTCTCCTTTCATCATAAGGGAAACTTGTAGGAGATCGCCCACAGGTGCTGTAATAAACCTGGCGCATTTCAGACAGTTAATATCTATTGTAAGCGTCATATTATGAGTCACATAATATCCGCATTTGATCTCATAATTCAACTCTGCAATATTATTCATCATCCTGGTAATAGTCTTAGAACCATTTACAAACATTGCTAGCAATGGAAGCGCGCTATACCACCATAATGTAACATTATTCTCTTTAACTATCTCAATATACTTTCTAATGGATGTATTAATAATGTATAAAGCTTCTAAGCTAAACCTGTAATAACATAAATCACGATCAATATAATCACATTCATAAGGAAATTTTAACGAAGAGAGACCAACACAATAAAAATCTATCATAGGCTCATCAAAGTATAATAACCTATTCTCAATAATTTTCTGAATCGTAAAACCAAGATAAAACTCCGCAAACGCGTTCGCGAAGGATTCATCTATAACTCTAATAACCCTTGAATTATAATAATGGTTAACTGCGTGTGCTAGCTCATGTGCTAGTACGAAAACTATTGATTTAAAATTCGGAAGGAGCCTATTAAGAATCGCATACCTTCCGCTACTAGGAACTAATTCGATACTATTTAGACATTTATCACTAAATATCGCACATCCGCTTCTCTCTCCGTACTTTCCACAATCTGTGTAATATGTTAATGTAATATAGTAGTGCTTTTCGCATGGTGGTAGTATTTTTAAGTGTAGTTTCTTTGTGTAGAACTCATATATTTTATATGCTTCTTTAGCAATTTTACACTTCAACGTATTGTTCCCAAGACCACATACTACAAAATTTTTGTAAGTCACACATGCATATATAATACTCATTAATATTAATATGGATAATATCGTTCCTAAAATAAACAACTTTCTCATCTGCATCATAGTTCTACTATGTTTATGTATGCTTGTATTGTTTTCTGTTTTGCTTCGTATTTGTAGACTGTTTTTGCTACTTGTATTATTGTTTCTCCTATTATTTTTGCTACTTCTTCTGTTGTTGTTTTCTTTATCTTATCTGCGTTTATTATGATGTATTTATCTTCTTCTAATGTTATTATTATGATTGGGAAGGTTCTGTCCGGTATATCTATTATTGTGACCTGCATGTGTTTTGTTCTTCTTAGGTTTCTTATAGGTTTTTCTTTGTGGTTTTCCTCGGGGAATGTTTATTAGGGTTTTTCTAGGTTTTTCTATTGGTATGGTTGTTAGAACGCTCGTAGTTAGGTATAGGTTAGAGAAGTTGAGTCATATAGAACGTAAGTGTGTTCTTGAGCTTATACCTAGGTTTGAGGCGCTCTGTAATTTATGGGCTAGAGGTTACCCTACATATCCTCCAGATGTTTCGAGAACTATTGTGAATAAGGTAGCATTTTTCATTGATAAATCCTGGCTTGGTACTAGACCTAAAAAATGGTTTTGTAGGATTAAGGTTCCTCTAGATATTCAGGTTCGTATAGGTAATGAACGTGATCGTGGTGCTCCAATATTTATCGACTTGAAGAAGCGTGAGCTTAGGCTTAGACGTTTCATACCTCGTAAAGCTATTGTTCTTAAACTAGATAAGAGTCATGTTAGGTACATTATTGAGAGGTTGAGAGAGGGTGCAAGAGCTAAGTGTGGTTTCGTATGGGTTGAGGATAGGTACCTATGTGTTAGTATAGTGTTTGAACGTGAAGAACCTAGACCATATACCCCAGAGAGTATCCTAATCATAGACGTGAACTCTTGGAAGCATGGTATCATGACTGCACTAGTAAAGAATGGTCATATATGTTCTATTAGGAGGTATAGACCTGACCTACATAGGATAGAGACCTGGTACAATAAGACTCTACTATTAGAGAAGGAGCTTGGTAAGTTGAAGCGTCTAGGACTTGAACATAGTGTTAAAGCTAGGAGGGTACGTCTAGAAGCTAAGAATCTACGTAGAAAAATCTATGCATATCTCA
>JAADCY010000037.1 GCA_013154205.1 Thermoproteota archaeon
TACGCTGTTCTAAACAACTTGTACCCTAAGTTTGTCGAATGCCCTTATGCTCAGCAGAGTATGCGCTGGTATCTACGTAAATACATTAATAAGCTTGAGGAAATGTACCCGGGCACAAAATACTCGATGCTACGTAGTCTATTAAGGATAATAAGTCTGCTAGAAGACAAAGCAGATAAGATCCTTGAGGGAGAGATAAGGAGCTGTAGAATATGTGGTGAACCAGCATCACATGAACTATGTAGAGCATGTACCTATAGGCTTGAGCTAGGTATAATGGATGAACAAGGCAACATAATAACAAATAAGTTGGAAAGCAAATAGTTTATTCACGTAATTTTCTAGATAATTTTGTTGGAAACAATCTTCAATCACTAGTTTAATAACCCGTTATGACTCAGAAATAGAAAACAACAATACATGGCTAAAGAATAGAAAGGGAGAATATATGCGCTCAGATCCTACTAGAAGGGTTTTCTCAAGCGTACTAGAACTAATACCAAATATTTGGCCTACTCCCCTGGTTAGACTCGCAAATTTATCTAGCAATAACTATCATGTATGGGCCAAACTAGAGTATTTCAACCCGTTCAGCCACAGCATAAAAGACCGGCCCGTCTGGAACATGGTTGTAAAAGCCCATGAGAAATGTATTGAATGCGGGAAACTATATGAAGCAACATCAGGTAATGTAGGTATAGCATTGGCCTCGATATCGAACATTCTAGGAATAACGTTCAGAGCCTATATCCCCAAGCCAACCCCGAGGATCACCGAGGTATTACTGAAGATACTTGGCGCCGAGATAATTAGGACGGAATACATGACTATCTCGCCCGAAATGGTTGAAATGGTGAAGAGAGAAGCGCGGAGGGATGGAGCGATCAACCTCAACCAGTTCGAGAATGATGATAATCTCGAAGCACATCTCAAATATACTGCTCCTGAACTGGATGAACAATTAGTAAGTATAGGAAGAGCCCCGCCACGCGCCATAATAGCAGGGATAGGTACATCGGGACATATAAGTGGATTATCGTTCTATTTCAAGAAAAAATACGGGGACAAGGTAAAGATCATAGGAGTAATTCCTGCCAAGGGATCATCAATACCGGGCATCAAACGTTTAGAAGCTAGGCCCAAATGGCTCACAGAAGCGGAGATCGACGAAGTAGTTGAGGTTACGAGAGAAGAGGCAATAGAGTCATCAATACTTGTGGCTAGAAAAGAAGGATTACTGATTGGTTTAAGCTCGGGTGCCGTCTTAAGTGCTTATGCGAGGATCAAGGAAAAATACGGGCCCGGAGACTATGTCCTGATATTCCCCGATGATGTATTCAAGTATATTGAGTACTTCGACGAGTACTTCTCGAGGAAAGGAGACAGGAAACTTTTCTGTTAGCTAAATAGTTTTTGTATTACAACTAGCTTATTACTAAAACCTACAATTGTTTAATTTCTCGCTAAAACATAGTATTGATAACGTATTACTATTTCAGCATAGTATGCTTTGCCCCAAAGATTGTCAGTATACTAAGTCTACGGAGATGCCGCCGTATTGCTTGTCCCGTATATCGAGAAGAAGATACTGTACGGCATACTGATAGGAGTTATCTCTGGCTTTGCAGGTGTCGGATTCTATTATCTTGTATCACTTGTGGCCCGGGTAGTAGGTACCGTAATGATGTCAACATATACCGGGTGGACACCAGATCTATCATTATATGCTGTTACAGCAACTAATAGGATACTCATTCTACTTATCCTACCCATAGCAGCTCTCATCAGCGGGATAATAGTATATGGCTTGGCTCCCGAGGCCGAAGGCCCAGGCGTGGATCCAACTATTGAGGCCTATCATCACTTGAAAAGACTTCATCTCCACCTACCACTAGTAAAGGCCGTTGCGTCCTCAATACTCATAGGGTCAGGCGGTAGCGGGGGTCTACAGGGCCCCGGGCTCCAAATAGGCGGAGGTATAGGATATACAGTTTCAACATTATTGAAGCTCGGTATACGCTACAAGAGAATACTGATGATCGCTGGGATGGCTGGCACATTATCCGCCGTATTCCATAGCCCTATAGGAGCGGCGCTTTTCGCCGTAGAAGTGCTTTATAGGAGAGACATAGAGGCTGAAGGGATAGTTTCATCGCTAATATCGTCGATAACAGCTTACGCTATATCAACACATATAATGGGCTATACATGGCTATTGCCCCGCCTGATATACAATATGATCCAGTTATTTACTCCAACGATGCTCCTAAACTATATATTATTAGCAGTACTGTCAGCGTTCTTCGCTCTACTCTATATCAGAACATTTCATCTCATTAAGAGGTTCGCCGACAAGATAAAACTAGAAGGCTTAAAGCGAGCACTGATCCCGGCCGCCATGACTGTACCAGTAGGGTTAATCGGTTACTACGTACCGTATATTCTGGGCAGCGGCACGGGTATGTTATCACAAATACTCATCATGAGCCACGATAATAGTTTCGAAATAAATGTTCTAGGCCTCGGGGTAGCGGCAAGCCTGCTAGTACTGGTCTTATTGAAAATACTCGTGACAAGCCTCAGTATGGGTAGTGGTGGAAGCGGAGGATTATTCGCTCCCGCTGTCTTCATAGGCGGCACACTGGGCCTTTTCTACGGAATAGTCCTAGGATCACCGACTACCGGGATACCGCCTTACTTCTTCGCATATATGGGTATAGCATCGTTCTTCGGAGCCGCGACCAACACGCCGTTCGCAACATCCTTCATGGTGGCGGAGATGAGTGGTGACTACTATGTATTGTTACCAGCACTAATATCCTCGCTAATATCGAACGAGATAATCAGATACGACACACTATACAGATCACAGCCTGTCAGGAGGCCTCCAACGACAATAGTCACGCCACGGGAACTACTAGAACTAATCGATGAGAAAATACTTAGAAGTTTAAAGGTATGGGAGCTCGCTATAAAGGAAAAGATAGTTCTTACCAAAGAACGGGATTTGAATGCCGTCGACAAAGCATTACTAAGAAGATACGGTGAAACGGTAATCCCGGTTCTCGTTAATAATGGATTATATGGTGTAATAGATCTAAGAAGACAAGCCATTGTAAAAGATGTTCCAACAATCGATTATATGTCTAGCATATACGAAGCATTAATAACAATGGATCAAAAGGGACTCGACTACCTTATTGTTTTGAAAAACAATGATGTAATCGGCGTCATTACACTAGGCGAGATAATAAGATCATTATCACCACTAATATATGAAAATCAAATAAGCCTGCTTAACAAATCACATAGTCTCTGAGCACTAGTTCTAATAATAGTGAATTTTCTGATGAGAACATCTATGTCATCGTCAGGATTTTCGAGTACATCGTCTATTTCACTCATCATACCCTCTATGACACCCTTTATCGCAGAATAATATTTTGATACACGGTGTTTTCTCAGCCAATCATCCAATCGTTTCAGATCTTTCTTCGTCTTCCTTAGATCTTTCAATGCCGAATCAATATACATGATCGCCATACCCCTAGAACTAATAGGCATACCGGCGAAAGCAGTCATTATGAGAATACGATCTCTTTTCTCCATTTTTAGACGTTCAATAGTTCTTTTAGCTACCAATAGCTTACCAACCGCGATCTCAAGCCTCTCGACGATCTCACCGGCTTTTCTAGAGGGATCTTTCCTGAAGAGCAACGGGTCTATTTCCTCCCATATAGCTCTGCTAGCCCACCGATCTCATAGAATAATGGGTTCTCAAGCTCTGAAGGCATCATTCTCCACTCCCAATTGCCTGTTGTTGTACCCGGTCTATTCATGCGTGCCTCAGAACCTAATCCTAGAATGTCTTGAACAGGTATAATTGCTAGTCTTGAAACACTCATTAGAGCTAATCTGATAAATACTCGGGATACATTGTTATGGTTGACATCAACACCCGTATATGATGCAATAAGTTTTCTCTGTTCCTCTGTGGCCTCTTCAATAAACCATCCCTTAACAGTATTGGTGTCGTGCGTTGATGTATAAACTACATAGTTTTCCCCATGATTATGTGGGAGATACGGATTATCTGGATCGCTCCATGCGAATACTAGAACTTTCATACCTGGCAATCCATATTTTCTCATGACTTCTCTTACATCAGGCGTTATGACGCCTAGATCCTCAGCTACGAATGGTAATACGGGAAAATACTTCGTAATAGTTTTGAAGAACTCCTCATAGGGTACTTTGACCCATTTACCGTTAATGGCTGTCTCAGCGTCTCCAGGAACTTCCCAGTAGGCTATAAGTCCTCTGAAGTGATCGATCCTCACTAGATCGTATAGTTTACAGGTACGCCTAAGCCTCTCGATCCACCATTTAAAACCTGTATCTCTGAGGTTCTCCCAATTATAAACTGGTGTGCCCCATAACTGACCTGTCGGGCTGAAATAATCCGGTGGAACACCACTCACATACTCGGGGCGTCCGTCTTTTCTCAGCTTGAATATGTCTTGGTGGCCCCACACATCAGCGCTGTCGAGACTGACATAGATCGGGATATCGCCGAAGATATTGATTCCTTTTCGATTAGCATATCTTTTAAGATGCGACCATTGACGTTCGAAGACGTATTGTTCGAAATAATAGTATTGAACAATATCACTATGTCTTTCTCTGATCTCGGACAACGCAGTTATATCATGTCTGCGGAGTCTTTCGGGCCATTCATACCATGGTTTCCCCATGATTTTCTTTATTGTCATAAATAAAGCATAGTCTTCAAGCCAGTACCTGTTTTCCTCTATGAAATCATCGAATCCCGGTAAATGATGAAGATTTCCTTCTTTGTTGATGTTTTCAAAGGCTTTGGCTAAGATGTTTTCTTTCAATTTATATGCATTGCTATAACAAACTTTTCTCAAACATTTGTTCTCAATACCTCTCACTTCGGAAGCCTTTATCAAGCCTTCATCCACGAGCTTCTCGGGACTTATAAGTAACGGATTACCAGCAAAAGCCGAGACACTACTATATGGAGAATTAGCTGTTTCGAGACTAGTAGGGTTTAGGGGCAGTACTTGCCAGTAGGAAGCACCGATATCGCTCAGTAGGTCTACAAATCTATATGCTTCAGGCCCCATGTCGCCAACAGGATATTTTCCCGGAAGACTCGTTATGTGAAGTAGTATGCCGAACCCTCTCCCTATGATCACAGCTGTACCCCGTAGCGAGTAATATCTTGTATCAAGTTATAGTTATGTATTGATACAAGATATTATGTATAGGTTCCAGGCTTCTTATAGAGGAGGTGTTATTGGATTGGTAGTTCCATCGAGAATTATTGTCTACGTGTTAGCCGATGATCTTGCTGGTCTAAATAATCCTTTCATAGCGCAGCATGGTGCTTCGTACTGGTTAAAGATCATGTATGGCAGTGATGAAAGAGTCAACATATTGTTCGATACAGGGACTTATCCAGAACCCATTATTGATAACATGGAGAGATTAGGACTAAAACCGCATGATATAGACTATGTGGTCATCAGTCACAACCATTATGACCATACTGGCGGTCTTCTCGGAATCCTTGATAAAGTAGGACATATGGTGCCTGTTATAGCACCATCATCTCTTGGCAGGGCATCTATACATATCGGGGAAAGACTCAGGATCATAACAGCGCCTATTTATCCAGGCAGGTTCTTAGAGGAAATAATTACTAGGAAAGGGTATCCTCTTCTAATCGATGAACCGGTGAAGATAGTTGATGGAGTGTGGACAACTGGTGTTTTCGATCATTGTAGTGAGAACAATGAGACATTCTATGTGGAAAAAGGCAGGTTAATTCCTGATACTTTATGCGATGAATTATCGATGGTTATAGATCTAGGATCGTATGGCGTAGTGATCACTGGCTGCGCTCATCCCGGTATCACAAGAATAGTTGAAAAAGCATCCAAGATTATAGGTAAGAAGATAGAGGTAGTCGTTGGGGGGCTTCATCTCGTAGGCTATGAAGAGCCTAGGTTGCGAACGATTGCTGAGGAGCTCAGAGATATGGGTGTTGAAAAGATATATCCGGGGCACTGTACGGGTCTTGACGCCGAATACATGTTGAAGAAAATATACGGCGATAACTGTGTTGTTTTAAGGGCTGGTATGAAACTTGTTTTTAGCAGGTGAATCCATAGGTTACCATATATTATTATATATGATATATAGGTTCTCGATATATCCGAGCAAAATCCTAGTTGTCATGGTTACTGATATTCTTCACTACGGGGACTAATATGAATCTATCATTATACTTCACAATGTCGAAGTCAACACCATAAACTTTCTTTAGCTTATCGGGACGAAGCACTTCACTGGGTGAACCGTAGGCCTCCATCATCCCATTGTTTAATAGGAGGGTCTTATCACAATAGAGGGTCGCCATTAACGGGTCGTGGAGAGTCATTATTACTCCCAATACTTTTCCTTCGGCAACTAGTTTCTTGACTAGCTCCATTGTTTTTACAGCGTTTGATATGTCTAGATGCGATACTGGTTCGTCCATTAATAGGATCTTAGCTTCTTGGATCAGAGCCCTAGCGATCAATACTAGCTGGAACTGGCCACCGCTGATCTCCGCTATTGTTTTCTCGGCAAGATTTGCAAGACCTAGCTCTTCTAGAATCCTATATGCTCTCTCATAGTCGCTCCGCGACGGCATAGAGAAGATACCGTAGTGCGGTGCTCTACCCATGAGCACGTAGTCTATTACACGATAAGCGAACACGATATGGTGTTCCTGGGGGACATAACCTAGTATCCTTGCTAGTCTCCGCCTAGGGATCTTCTGGAGATTGGTTCCCATCACCTTTATCCTGCCTGTTCCTCTTAGGAATCCTAGGATTAGCTTGAGCAATGTTGTTTTTCCGGCACCATTTGGGCCGAGAATACCCAGTATCTCCCCTCTATGTAGTTTGAACGATATGTTTTCGAGCGTTTTTTCGTCCCTGGAGTAAGAGAATGATAGGTTCTCCACTTCTATAATCGTGACTAGCGCCATACCCTCCCAGCCCTCCTGAGTAGTATTATTAGTACGGGCGCGCCCATGATGGTTGTTAGTATGCCTATCGGTATGACCTGTGATGTCAGCGCTCTCGAGAGGTCATCTGCTAGTACAAGATATGTTCCGCCTAGGAACAAGCTATAGGTTATAACTTCTCTCGTGTCACTGCCGAGTAGGAGCCGAACTATGTGGGGTATGAGGAGGCCTACCCAGCCAATTATTCCGGCGTATGAGACGGCGGCAGCCGTGATCAATGCTGATATGCTTGCGAAGAAGAGTCTTTCATATGTTGGATTCGCACCGAGTGATCTGGCCTCGTCGTCGCCGAGAGATAATATGTTCAACCTCCACCTAGCCATGATCAATACTATGCTGCAAGGTATTATTATCGCCGACATCCTTACTATATCGGGCCACTGACCAGCCTGCCCCACGTCGCCCATGAGCCAGAATACGATGGCGGCTACCTTGTTAGGG
>JAADCY010000015.1 GCA_013154205.1 Thermoproteota archaeon
GAAGGGCCACCAGTAAAACCAGCAGCAAGTGGCAGCCCTATAAATATCAAGAATACGTATAAAATCATAGAAGTAGCTGCATATAGTGGTGATAGCAGGAGCCCCGCCAGAA
The DNA here is from genome assembly GCA_013154205.1 of Thermoproteota archaeon. Taxonomy (GTDB): domain Archaea; phylum Thermoproteota; class Thermoprotei_A; order Sulfolobales; family Desulfurococcaceae; genus JAADCY01. The sequence continues at coordinate 113 of JAADCY010000015.1, forward strand.
TAACACCAACATTTTGCATAGTATAAGGAATAGGGCCTAGATTAAACTTTATCTGAGCAGTTATAGATGTGATTGCACAAACTGCTGCTGTAAATACAATGTTCTGGAACTGCTTTACATTGCTCATTCGAAGCACCTTGAAACTATTTCAAAATATAAATTAGTAAAAAACTTTACTCCAACATAATTCTTGAAATAGTTTCTTAATAATCCTTCGGATAAAATATAAGTGTAAAAGCATAATTCTATAAAAAGGAAGTGATGGTCTTGGTTCGAAGAATAAAATGTCCCTTCTGCGGCTATGAGGGTGATCCTGGGGATTTCGACTATATGTATGAGTCTGTCCTTTACATGGCTGATCACGATGTACTGCATGAGGATCGGGAGAGACCTATCCTCGTGATATGCCCTAAGTGTAGGAAGGGTTTCTTCCTAGAAGACCCATATAGTAGGGTCAAGGAGAAAAGTCGTTGATAAGGATCAGTATAATTCCGGTTCTTCATCCCGGTGCTTGCCGGTCGTCCGAGGGTACTTTCATCACCTCTTAAAAATAAATGTCTAGCTGGTTAGTTTGATGGAGTCTTTATCCATGGAGCTTCCTTATGTACTCAATGTTATCAGTTATGATAGCATCAACGATATCCTTTACCAGCTTGTATTCCTCTTCAGTATTAACAACCCATACGGCCGTGTATAGCCCCATCTCCTTGATCTTCTTGAGGTATTCGATGAATTTTTCCTTCCCGATATATTTTGCTCCCTGTACCGGCGGTGCTATCGCTTGTAATTTTAGTTTCATTGCTAGCTCGGGGGCTTTCTCAGCTGCTTCGAGATTACCTATTATGAATCCCAGCTTGGCCACGCTACTCTTCATCCTTATCTTCTCGAGTGCTTCAGGGTGGAAGCTTATGAACATCGTGTTATCTAGCCTATTGTATCTCTCTATTAGCTCGTAGGCTGGAATCGATGCTTCAACATCTTTTATTTCAACGAATAATGGAATTGATGAGGGTAGGGCTTTGAGTACTTCTTCCAGTAATGGGATCCTCTGGGCTAGCCCTAGATCGAGGCTTTTCAGCTCGGCTGTGCTTGATTCTTTAACAACTAATTTCTTTCCGGCCACGCGCTCGGTGTCGGGATCATGTATTACGACGAGATCACCATCCCGATCAAGCCATACATCAAGCTCTATCCCGTCAGCACCATAATATAGTGCTGCGAGAAAGGAAGCGATAGTGTTTTCCGGGTATTTTGCGGGGAATCCCCTATGTCCTACGAGAATGGGCTTCATTCTATACACCTATATACGGTATTGGTTTACAAAGAGAATTTATTTCTTGGCTGTAGATTTTATTATCGGTGCGTAATCCTTGCCAGGCTTTCTCATCGTTGCTGGTGTAATTATAGCTATCATAGTCGCTATTATCTTGTTCCTCATTGGATTGGCTAGGGCTGCTGCGTCGAAGCTGCTCAGCCCGCCGAGGCTGAAGAGGAAATGGACTCCTAAGGATCTAGGACATGACTGTGAAGAAGTAACCGTGAAGACAAGCGATGGCTTAACTCTTAGAGGATGGTTTATCGATAAGGGCTCGAACACAACTATTATCGCTATACACGGCTATACGGCTTCAAAGTATGAGGAAGACTATATGAAGCCGGTAATAGATCTCCTCGCTAGGAATGGATACAATGTAGTAGCCTTTGATTTTAGAGCACATGGTGATAGCGATGGAGAGATAACGACATTGGGTGTCAAGGAGGTCGAGGACTATATCAGGATAATTGATCGGCTGAAAAACGAGAAACCTGATAAGGCAGAAAAGATAGGTGTTATCGGCTACTCTATGGGCGGCGCCGTCACGATAATGTTGTCAGCCAAAGACAATAGGATCAACGCAGCAGTCGCTGATAGTCCATATATAGATATCACGGCTTCAGGACGCAGATGGATTATGCGGATGAAGGGAGCTCTTCGTTCATTATTGCTTGCGGTGTATCCATTGATAGTGCGGTTTGCAGCGTCTAAGGCTGGTATTAACATAGAGGATCTTGTGATGTACAAGTATGCTTCAAGGATAAAGATACCATTCATGATCATTGCAGGTAGAAACGATGATCTCGTCGCTCTGGATGAGATCAAGAGATTCTATGAAGCATTGAGAAGAACTAATCCTAACGTTGTCTTATGGGTTACCGATAGCGGTCATGTTAGATCTATAAAGGATCATCCCAAGGAATACGAGGAGAAAGTGATCGGTTTCTTCAAGAAGTATCTCGGGTGAGACCTTGGCTAGGGTGAGAACAGGGCTAATACTCTTATTCCTCGCCCTAATGGTCCTATTCTACTTCTCCGGGAACTACATGCTCGCACCAATACTTGATACGCTACACAAGGAGGGTATTATACCCGGGACAGAGAAGACTTGGCGATTATATGCTGGCTTCCTTAAGACTGTGCCGGGCTTTATAGGGCTCGCATTGACGTTCCTATGGGGTGTTCTAGGGGATAAACTCGGTAGGAGAAGACTATTATTGGTCTTGGGCCTAGCCATGGGTGTCTCGCTAATACTTGTATCGACTGTGACCAGCTATATCGAGATAATGGCATACCTGATAATATTTTGGTGTGGCACTCCTCGGGATAAGCCATGTGATCTATGCGTTTATAGCGGATGTTGTGCCGAGTGAGAAGAGGGGTAAAGGATACGCGACATACTATGCGTCAAGTGTTTTCGGCATGGTTCTAGGCCTCTTAATGGCCGGTATACTGTTGAACTGGAGGACAGCGTATCTGATAGCTGGAGTATTCGTACTGGTATTCGTGGTAGGACTATACTGGTCTAGTAAAGGAGTAATCATAGGTTATAGTGACACCTCGGCGACGATGGAGAAAAAATATAGTTTGAAAGAAGCGGTGAGAGGAGCATTAACGAGGAGTGTATTAATAGTGATGATACAGATCATCGCGTGAACTATACCGTGGGGAATGCTCGCTTACTTCTCCGTCGACTATATCATGACGCGGTGGGGGATTCCGAGGACGTATGCTAGCCTTATACTCATAGTCGCAACGATCAGCATAGCTTTTGGACACATAATAGGGGGAACGCTAAGCGATAGACTCGCTAAGAGGAAAGGCCCGATAGGGCGTGTACAGGTCAGTATAGCGGGGATAATAATTGGATACATAGCAATGGTAGCTATGCTTTCATATCCTTATCCATACGGTGAGGTATCATTCGCAGCGTTACTGCCGCCAGCACTATTAGCGGTCGCTGGAATGATGTTCACGACATTCGCATATCCCAATATAAGCACTGTGATCAGTGACTGTGTGAAGCCTGGGTATAGGGGTACAATATTCTCCATATACAATATACTTAACAGTGCGGGATGGGCTATAGGGCCGACAATATATGGAGCACTAGTATACTTCTTCTTATCGAGCGGTCTAACACGCTCCACAGCACTGCTCTATGCGGCAGTTGGTCTAGTAAGCCTATGGCTACTCTGCATCATTGCATGGATACTACTGGCTAAATACTATCCATAGGACTATAACAGGATAAGAGGACCCACTGCTCAGCAATCAATGCCCATATCATACATATAATTCTCTTCTTCCAAGAATATGTATTGAAGGGATGATATATGATGACGCGGCTGAAAATAATGATGAAAGGGATGCGTTGACCGCTAGAAAATCATGAGGAGGCCTCATGATCTAGCCACTTTAGTGCTCTCTCAACAGCTCTAAGCCACCACTTATACTTTTCCTCCCTAAGGCTCTTCGGCATAAATGGTTCGAACACTTTATCCGGCCTCCATATCTTTTTCAGCTCATCAAGGTTTTTCCAGAGCCTCGCAGCTAGTCCCGCAGCGAATGCAGCCCCAAGACTCGTTGTCTCAATATTTATGGGACGAACAACCCGTTTGCCGAGTATATCGGCCTGTAATTGTAGTAAACAGTTGTTCTTAGAGACCCCACCATCGACTTTTATGACAAGCGGCTCTATCCCTGAATCGATAGCCATCGCATCTACAACATCCCTCACTCTGAACGCTATAGACTCAAGAACGGCGAACACTATGTGTTCTCTCTTAGTATATCTTGTTATACCTATTATCAAGCCCCTTGCTTTTGTATCCCAGTAAGGAGCGTAGAGGCCGCTGAAAGCCGGTACGAAAAATACCCCAGCAGAGCCCTCCACATATATTGAATTACATATCTCTTCGGTCTCTTTGGGATCCTTGATTATCCCGAGGCCTTCCCTGAGCCATTCGATAGCTGCTCCTGAATAAGCGATACTGCCTTCGAGAGCGTAGCGTGGAGGATAACCTTTGAAGTGATATGCTACAGTTGTTAGTAGTCCTTGGCTGCTCAGCTTGGGCGAGCCACCAATATTCATGAGGATAAAACTCCCTGTCCCATACGTGCATTTGACTTCTCCCGATTCGAACGCGGCTTGGCCGACGAGTGCTGCCTGCTGATCCCCGAGATCTCCTAGGACAGGGATCTCAACGCCTAGAATGTCTTTTCTAAGCAAACCATATGATTCAGGATAACTGCTCGGCTTTATAACGGGCAGCATTTCCTCGGGTATTCCGAAGACTTCCAGTAATTCAGTGCTCCACTGAAGCTTCTCTATGTCCATGAGCATAGTTCTCGAAGCATTGCTTGGATCTGTTACGTGTGCTCCTCCTCTCTCCGGGGTTATGTTCTCCGAGCCCCTAGTCATGTTCCATATTAGCCAAGTATCGACCGTCCCGAATAACAACTCTCCTTTCTTAGCCCTCTCGACCCCGTCACGTATATGTTTGAGGATCCATTCTAGCTTTGTAGCTGAGAAGTATGTATGGGCGTATAGGCCTGTCAGTGGACGTATTATCTCATTTTCAATGCCCCCGAACTTCAGATTATCACATCTACTCATAGTCCTGGAGTCCTGCCACACGATTGCATTATATACTGGTCTACCCGTCTCTTTTTCCCATACTATAGTGGTTTCTCTCTGATTAGTAACTCCTATGCCAGCTATTTCACGTGGATCGATCCCTGCCTTCTCAACCGCTTCCCTCATAACCTTAACTGTGTTATTCCATATTTCGAGCGGATCATGCTCTACCCATCCAGGCTTAGGAAGGATCTGTTTATGCCTCTTATAGGTCCAAGCTATCATTTCGCCATTTTCATCATATATTGCTGCTCTAGTACCCGTGGTTCCCTGATCCACGGACAATATATACTTCATGGAAAACACCGGGTACTCCGTGATATATGTGATTATGCTACATATTTTAAACTGGGTCCATCACGAGACGGTTTTTCATGACAGTAATTGTTATAAAGAAGTATAAAACACGGATGACGGAAGAATACGTCAAAAATACTAGTGTAAACCTTACAGATTAACTATGTGGTGTTATTAATCATGTCTGAACACTTGTCCGGTAAGACCATAACGATAGGAGACTGGAGAATAAAACCTGTCGGTATAGGGACTTGGCAGGCAGGATCACGTATGTGGGGTACAAGCACAGCCGAAGAAGCTATAAATGCTATTGTAGAGGCTCTTTCCAGCGGCCTTAACTTCATAGATACTGCCGAGATCTATGGATGGGGTCGAAGCGAGCTCCTAGTTGGGGAAGCCCTCCGTAGATATGGGTCAGACGATGTCCTGGTTGCGACGAAGATAGCGGGCTGTAATGCTCGGCCTGGATATGTTGTAAAGCATGCGGAGGCTAGTAGGAGAAGACTAGGGGTTGATGCTATTGGTTTGTATCAGCTCCACTGGCCACCAAGTATCTATACTGATGAATGTAGGATTATATGGGAGCTTGAATCACTCATAGATAAGGGCTTAGCGCATATGATAGGTGTATGTAACTATGACTGGGATGAGCTTGAGAAAATATTGTACTGTACAAGGAAATACGAAATAGTATCGGATCAAGTTGAGTACAGCTTAGTGCAAAGAGCTCCTGAGAGAAGATTGTTTGAAACACTGAGAAAACACGGCATGACACTCATTGGATGGGGGACTCTCGCCAAGGGCGCTCTCGCTGGAAAAACAAGGGTCGACAATATGGCTAGACTATTGGATCCAAGCTTTTATGCCGCGGCGAAGAACTGGGAGCTCCAAGAAGCTATTCGTGAGATAGCTGAGAAACACGGTGTATCTAGAGCGGCTGTAGCGATTCGATGGTCTATAGAGAAAGGAGCCGTACCACTAGTGGGGTTGAGGAGGCGCAGGCATGTTAAGAGCCTGGTTGAGGCACTCGGTTTTTCCCTTGCGGGTGAGGAGCTAGAGAGGCTTGACAGGATTACTAGGAGGTATCTTGGCAGGGGATTCACGAGAGTAGCGCCTAGGATTATACCGAATATCATTGTGTGCGCTATATACCGTTTATTCCTCTAACACTGTCGTCTATTGAGATGCTAGAAGACCCCGAGGATTTTCCTGATAATTGAACCCTCTCGGTAGTCTCGAGGTAGTAATCTCTCTAGTTTTGCTAAGTACTTCTTAGCTGATTCTCTGGCTTCCCCTAGGGGTATCTTGCCTTCTCTGGCTTCGTCGATGAGACCAATTATATTGTAGTAGACATTGTCAACTATTAGTACGAGACTATCACATTCATAGTCTAGGCAATACTCCCTATGGATCTTATCAATGATCTTCTTTGCTTTTTTCAAGTGTTTCTCCAGAGAATCAGGATTTTCCAATGATTCGATTATTTTGCGAAGAACATTGCCGAGTTCTCCGATATATTTAACACCTTTTTTATCCAGTAGCATCTCCAACGTAATCGCCTTGCGTTATCCGATGATTTTCACGGAATATGTTTACCACTAATAATATCATTATTTGAGCGGATTGATTTAAAACGGTTAAGAAAACTATAAAAGGAGTGAAGAAATCTTTCTGATATTATTCAATATCTTCACATGGTCTTCCGGACATATTCCGTCCACACCGATAAAGCCTTCGCCCCGAACTCCATCGATAGCTCCTATTTCCACCGCTCTCCTAATGAGGATATTCTCCTCTCTATCACTGTGTATCATGTCGTGTTTACCATTTATTGTCAGAATTAGAGCTTCTAATGCGTAAGCAGCCCAATTACTGACAGCAGACACTATTACAGTGTCTGTGACTGTAGCGGAGGCTATTCCTGCTCTACAGGGGCATTTACAAATATTGCCGTAAGGCACGTATTTCCTAATATCTTCTTCTATGATGCCGAGGCCAACCTCGTTTCCGCCGTCTCCGATCCCTATGGTTTTGATACCATGTTCTCTGAATATCTTCAATAGTAGTGAAGGGTCTAGGTGATAACTAGATATATTGATCCCCCTCATATTATGCATTACTCCTTCCCTATTAGGCGACGGCTTCTCTATGAAGACCGCTGTATTAGGATCTATGGATGCGATCTTATCCTGGACAGCTTTTCTAAATAAGTATTCATTATTCATTTGTACAAGGAAGTCTATTCTATCATTAAGCCTGTATTTTTTATCATCGAGTACCGCTAGAAGGCCCTTGATAATGTCTTCCTGTTTATGATCATCTAAGATAAATAATACATTGTTAGATACCGTCTCCAGCAACGCCCTGGCGAGAACAACTGCCCCGATCAAACCATCTGTTTCGGGCTTGTAGTTTGGCGGGATATTGAATCCTGTCACAATTATTGCCGAAGATGATTTCTCAAGTATTTTCATCGCATCTTCAAGAGGATTATCGATCTTTCTTTTGAGGGCTTCGTGGAGAAACTCTATGACCCCGCGACCGCCCACATCGTTTTTCACAATTACTTCTTCAAGAGAAAGGGTTATCCTAGATAATCTTCTCAACCTGGTTCTGCACCCATAATTTGTTGATGGAAAAAATTGTTTTAAACTAATAGCTTAGTGTTTTCTCGCCACAGCATATGTGCCTGCTATGATCGCTATTACCGCTACTATAAGGGCTATTATTGATAGCCATAGAGCTGTTTCAGCTGTGTTGCTACTTCTCATGCTCGATACGTCTTTCTTGAGTAAGGATACTTCGTTGGAGATACTGTTTATCTTGTTCTGAGTACTTGTTAGTTCTTGCTGTAGCGTCTTGATATTATTGCTTAGTTGTTGTAGCTCCGAGATACTTGTTGTTACATCTTTTAGCGTATTTTGCAACGATGACGTTGTTCTCGAGAGCTTTTCTAGCTGTTCTCTTATTTGTGATACCTGGTTTTCTTCGCTACTTATCATGCTTGATAACTTGTAGGCGAGGGTCTTCGTATAGTCTTCAAGACTTGATATTCTCTGCGATAATCCAGATGCTGATGAGAGAGTAATGTATGCTGGTATGGTCTGTTCTATTAGTGTTTTGTAAAGCTGGGTTATCTCGGATAGTTTTCTAGCGGTTGATATCTGGGCTACTATTTGCTCTGCATTATTCAGCACGTAAGAATAGTAGCTTGCTAGTGATGGTGATATTGTTTCGGCTAGTGGTTTCTCGTCTTCAAGCTTCTTTAGAAGTTCTTGGGCTGATGCTTTAGCTAGTGTTATTGTTTTACTTACTATGTTTCCAGCGGTTGTTGGTAGGTACGGCTTGTAATAGGGTGTGCCAAGAGTATTTATCGTGTTGAGGAGACCGCTGATCTCTTGCTCTAGACTTGTGTCGTCGAGAACTTTTGCCTGTAGCATTAATGGTCCTGTTAGGAGGTTTTTAGCATCCATGATTATCGGCATGTATTGTTTGGCGAGATAGTTCCATGCTATATCGCGGTAATCATTCCACTCAAAGTATACCCATCCCTGCGCCCCCGATTCTATCGCGTAGGATATTTCGTTCTGTACATCATCATAGGTTACTCCGCCGTAGGCTTGGATACCAGAGACTACTTTGTCGTCCGGATTAATCTTGGCTACTACGCCTAATGCGTAATGAGCCACTGTCTCTATCCAGCTCGGCGGCTGTCCCCAGTCTAGATAGTATGTCATTGGGATCAACCAGTAGCCTTCTCGTGCGAAGTCAGAGTAGTGCTGTCCATAGTGTACCCACTGCCACGCCTTGCCCGGTATTTCTGCAGTGTACTTCTTACCTGTTGCCGGATCTACGACGACCTGTGTAATATATGGTGTTCCTTCTTCAGGCATTAGCGCTGCCGATAATATCACGTGTTTTCCAGTGGATTCTACCGCTTCTTTTACCTTGACCGTTATGTTGACTACTGCTTGTCTTCTTAGCTCGAACCATTTGACGACGTCGGGGTCTTTGTCATAATAGTATTTGTCGAATATCAGGCTCGGGTTGGGCGGTATGGACATATTCGGCATTCCGTAGTATGTCAACATGACATACCATTGTACTTTAGTTAAGTTAATGCCGTGCTCAGCAGCTAGCTTGAAGTCCCTTGGCCCGAAGCTGTAGACTACGTGTGGCCATCTGATATAGTCTAACTGTATTCCATCGACGTCACAGTTTAGGACCAGGTCTTTTGCTAGCTGCGCAATATAGTTCTGATACGTTGTATTAAACAATCTAACCCTTGTCGTCACCGGGAATGGTGGTCTGTATTTCGTCGCGGAATACCATTTAGCACAATGGTACATCGGGTCGCGTTTGCCCCATGTCATATCATACCATACTATTATCCATGCATGGAGTCTTATCCCGTATTTGTGTAGCGTGTCAGCAAATAGTTTCACGACGTTAGTGAGATTCCATGGTTCTAACCCGTTCTTACCACATATTGTCGGTACATTGTATTTCTCTGCGAGGCTACTAGGCCATATTAGTGCTCCTGATAACAGCTTTACTTGGAGGAATACATCGGTTATATTATATGATTTCAGCTCCATAGCCAAGTAATTAAGGGCTTGTTTAAGAACGCTTATCTTCTCTTCAGTAGTAGCTCCGGAGGGGTATTCCTGCTGCAGTAAAGCCTTATATGCATGTGTTATTAGTGATGGCCACATCCATGTCCCTATGATCCTCTGGCCCAGGCTCACCCTATGTCCCGCCACGTAGTAGATCGCGTTCCACAGCATTCTCCAGTTATAATCATCCTGTAGCCTCGCCTTGGGCGTCTCGGAGACAAGGCCTTCCATCAGCTCCGGGTGTACTGCGAATAATACTATTCTGCCACTACCGTATGTTGAGACTGTTATAGCGTATCCTCCCTTCATAACGCTGGACACGTATGTTAGGTTCAAGTCATCGCCGGGCTTAAATGAGTCCGTGCTGATTGGTCCAATATAATAGGCTAGGGGCGTGGGAGGCTCGACCGGTAGGCCTAACGTGGTATCGGAGCCGAGATTATACGGTATTAGTACGGGGCCGTTCCAGTAGATGAACTTCATTACTCCCCTGAAACCATATGTTACCGGTGTATCGCCCGTAACATTGATCCTCACCACTCCTACTCCGAGATACCATATCGGCCAGTTCTTGAGAGTAGCTGCTACGAGCTGTAGCCATGATGTTGGCTCATTGTATCCTTTAATTACTGCATAAGCGCCTGCACATATGCCTATGAGGCCTCCTCCGCTCGCAACGAATTTCGCCAGGATTTTCGAGCCACCTATTCCTAATGCTCTAGCCGTTGCTGTACCGCTTCCCGGTGGTAGGATTACAAGGTCGTATTTGTGCTGGAGCAGATCTGTTATTGACGAGTTCTCGAGTATCTTGTAGTCGAACCCCATGGCCTTTAGAACGTCTGGAAGCGTTATTTCACCTATAGCTCCATTGTCGAATACCGCTATTTTTACCGGTGTGAGCTCTATTGCTGGTACAGGCGGTAGCTTGTTGATCTTGAGAAGCTTAACGTATCCGCCTGTATGGGAGACTGCCGAGGCTAGTTCTTGGTATTCTTCCTCTGTAACGTAGCCGACGATTGTTCCTTTAGGCAGTGTTGTAGGGATTGAGGCAGGTACTGTTATCATGTATAGCTCGGGATGAGAGGTGTAGATGAGCTTGTTTATCGTTATCAATACATTGATTGTTGCATTTGCATATGCCGGGTTATCTGGTCGTTGATCCGGGAGTATTATTGCAATCCCGATTTTCTGCGTAGATGCTGAGAGCGTTATGGCTGCGGCTGGACCGATAATGCTTAGCAGTATCAGGAGGAGTAGGGTTAGTGCTTTAGGCGAGAATCTCACATTCCCACCAATCCTTCTATGAGGAATCATATGCGATTATTGTAACGTTAGTAATTATTGAAAGGAGGGATAACGTTATAAGAAGAATTTATTGTGGTCTAGTATTCTATTGTCTTTACTGATACACCTTGTCTTCTCATGGAAAAACATTGTTTTATTTTACTTATTTCTATCTAATTTTCATTACCACTTATCTGTGGGTATTATATAGTGGGGCCTATATGATAATGTTGAGCTGAACTCTTCTAATAGGATTCTATAGTTTCCTTGAACCTTTACTCCTCCGTTGAAATATTCTTCGAAAGCCCCTGTTACCCCTAGTATTATCCTTAGTAGACTATCTGGGGTGAACTTTATTGTTCCTGCCGGATATTTCATGACATAGTGCAAATTATGTTCTTCAATAATTGTTGTTTTCGCGAATTTTTCTTCTAGACTAGCTCTGAGTTTCTCCGGGTTGCATGGTTTAGCCATTAAGGTCTCATCGGGTATTATGAGTCTGTTCTTTTCAACCAAGTGCTCTTTGTCGGGTGGTGGACGATAATAGATCGTCTTGGCACCCATACCGTAGAGCCTATCCAGAGTATCCGCGAGAATAAGTGGGTAGTGCCTGTTATCGGCGGCGATCTCAAGGATATAAGCTGCTGATGGATCCTTGCATCCCGATAATATGGATTCCTTGAACATATATACCAAGCTATAGGCTTTCCTCCCTCCATAATCATATAGCCAGCCCATACCATTTTTTCCTAGGAACCATGTAGCGTACTGGCCTGTTTCAAGTATTCCTTTCCATCTCTTCGTAGAGCGTTTGAATACTCCATAATATCTTGATGTTATCATTTCATTATAGAGCATTGATATAGTGTCTGCGTTTGCCGGTGTGATCGGTTTGACGACTGGTTCATGGCTTGCTGTTTCAGCTTTCTTTTTCAGCATTGACGCTGTGTTCTTGATATCTTCTAGGACCAGTATTCTCTCCCTATAGTATGCTATGTCGTGGAATCCTCTACGGCGGTATATTCGGTGGGCTGGCTCGCCGTATCCCGCTAGGAGGCCTATGATCGGATATTCTTTATCCCTGTAGTGGTCTTCTATATAGGATAAGAGCTTGGAGGCGTATCCTCTACCCCTATACTTGGGATGCGTCGCGACATTCGCTATGCCTGCAAATGGTATCCATCCCAGAACAGTTCTTATTTCGCGTTCAACGATCATTGTTACCGAGACTATTCTGTTATCTTCCTCTACTACGAAGGTCGAGTCTAATGATACCGTATCGTCTGTCCGGAATAGTTTCTCTAAGTAGTCGCTGTCTATGTTTATACAATTGTATATTTTGAAGGAATTTCTAAGCACTTCTGCTATCTCGTCGAGATCTCCTTGGTCAGCTGTTCTTATACGCAATGCGCTTATTACCTCTACTTATCACGGTATTTCTCGAGGAGTGCCTCGGCTAGTTCTCCTCCAGCCTCCATTACGGGTACAGGCTTGTTCTCCCTAGATGACTTCTTAGCCGCTTCCACTATTAACTGTATCAGTATGGCGTCTCTAAGGCTTGTCCTGGGCTTTTTCTTTTCTTTAATCGATGATATGAAGTCGAGGAGTTCTTCTCTATACATTTCATCGACTATTGTTGGGTACTCATAGGTCTTTTTGGATCCATCGATTACAACATTGATTTTTCCGCCGAGATATCCCTCGACGTGGATGGATCCTTTTTCTCCTAGTATTTCGTAGTATCTGACGATTTGCCCAGCCGTCCATGATCTTAGGAGTGATGCTGTTGACCCTTTTATGCTTGTTACTAAGACGAGATTATCATCCATGTCTCTGCCAGTCTTACTGTATAGTCTTGCATAAACGTTCTCGGGTTCGCCTAGGTACCACAGGAATAAGTAGATTATGTGGACGGCGTTCTCGTTCAACATACCACCGCTTATTTCGGGGTTAAGTAGCCAGTCATTGGTTGGTAGGCCGCCGAGGGCTGTGTGGTGGAATATATAGGTTTTACCTAGTTTCTTGATGTGCTCGTGCAGGTCTTCATACATTTTATGGTATCTTAGGCTGAAACCACTCATTACGACAAGGTCTCGGGGGATCTCTATGTCTAGGAGTTTTTCGAGATAATGAAACGATGGTGCGAGAGGTTTCTCTACTAGTACGTGTTTGCCCTCATTGATCGACATGATTAGATATTCTACGTGTGTGTCGGGGGGTGTGGCTATTATAACTGCCTCCACGTCCTTGTCTCTGATGAGCTCGTCTCCTTTCTCATATATTTTTGCGGATGGAAAATCATTTGCTGCTTTCTTCCTGGCTTCGGGTTTTGGGTCAGCAATTGCTGCAATCTCTGCTTCTTCTATTGTTTTAAGTATCTTTGCATGGGTCGAGCCCATGAAGCCGTAGCCGAGAATGCCTATTCTAATCATACCGGGCACCTTTTTGTCAACTTATAATAATTTGCTTCATTCTTGTCTTGGGCTGGAAGGCTAATGATTATGGGTTATACAAAATTACTTTCAAATTACTTACTCGGACTGCTTCCTCAGGTATCTAAACACTGTTACCTCTGCTATATCGGTGCTCAATGTAGAGATCAATTCGAATTCGTTCACAACACCGCTGAACTCCGGCTTCTTAAGAACTATTCCTCTGAGTAACTGTTTTAGTTCGCGCCTCCTAAGCTTTAGGTTGCTCAGGATTTTTAGGTTGGGGTATCGTATACCGGATATTGTGTCGAACACTATTTTCCTCGACCTCAGCACGGTCTCCCTTAGATCATCCTGTATCTCTTTCCAGTCTTTCTCTAACAGTATTCTAACTCCTCTATCTAGACAATCGCCTATGTGTTCGAGATTGGTGATTATCATGAGGTAATCTAGTAGGTCTAGATAGTTTCTTGATGACATTATCTTGGCGCGCATTTTCTTCCTTATGAGTCTTTGTCCTAGATGATACAGTCTGTCGAGCTCATCGTCTAGCTTGAGTATTGTTTCGCCATCCTCTTTTTTAGCCGTGTTTATGTAGCTTTCCATGTAGTCGAACATGTTTTCTAGGATATGGGACATTCTAGTTACTACTTCGTCTAGATCTATTATGTCCTCGGTGATCGCTATTTTGAGCACTATGTCCTCGGGCCCGGGCTCGAGGATTATGACTCCGGGGAGCTTGACTATTATGTCGTTGAGAACTGGTGGTTTGAATTCTTCTCTCTTGAGGTTTTTTATTATTATGCTGTCGAGGCCCTCTATGTAGCATCCGCGTAGACATTCTTCTAGTTCACTTAGAGATAGTTTTGAAGCGTCTAGGACTATCGCAAAGCCTTCCTCTTTCTTAGGCTTTTTATTTATGAGGTAAACATGTATTACGCCGTTTTTATCCATGGTTAGATTTACGGAGTCGCCGGGCTTTATGCCTAGTATCTTGGCCCATTTCTTGGGGAGTGTTATGGCGTATGATTTCTCTCCTATCTTGATTATTTTTCGGGGCTCCATCCACGACATCGTCGTCACCAAAAAAACGTTCTAAAGCGTTACTAATGTTATGTACCTATTATATATGGATAGCGGGTGGATAGGAGATTATGTTTTTGTAAATAATTTATTAACAATATATAGAAATTATGATCATTAATACGTTTTTAATATGAAGATTCCTATTAGAGGAAAAAAGTTGGAATTAATAACGCTACTCAATTCTCTCCAACCTTATTTCTTCTTAGCATAGATCGCGACAGCCGCTATGATGATTATGATCACTATGATTATCCCCGCTATTAGAGCTGGGTTCACTCCCTGAGACGGTGTTGTTGTAGGTGTCGTTGGAGATGGTGTCGTCGTAGTTGTTGTCGTTGTCGGGGAGGATGGACTGGTTGTTGTATGCTGTGGCGTGGTCGTGGTCGGCATGGATGTTGTTGTGAATGTAGCCTTGGGGAGTACACCCCATGATACTAGATGGTTTATCACCCAGTCCTTAAGGATCTTCATCTCCTCGGGTGTCGGCATATGTACTTTGGATAATAGGTACTGGCCTGATAGCTCGTGGAATTTGGCCGGTCCTTTGAGGCCGAACTTAGAAGCTCCTACGTAGCTGTAGTAGTTTAGCATTAGGTTAATGCCGAAGACCCAGTCCTTGTACTTGTCGATCCTCGCTGCTGTTACGACGTATGGATGGTATAGTGATACTGCGGGTATCTGTTCTACTAGTATCATCTGCATTTCCCAGGCGAGCTTGTATGCCTTGTTCCATTCTTTGTTCTCGACAGCTGTCTTGAACTCTTGGTAGAGCTTGTCGTAGGTTGCATTGCTGAACTTTGGTACGTTTGCATCGCTGCCCGTAGTGAATTCGCCGAAGGTTACTACTGGTGGTTTACCATATCTCTCCTTGAGGTCTGGTAGGAACCAGCCTACTATAACCATGTCCCATTGTCTGGCATTGTATACGCTGCCGAACTGGCTTGCTGGGACAATATAGGCTTCTGCATCAATACCTATTGATCTTAGGTCGGCCGCGATGTCTTTGGCGATTAGATCTCTGCAGAAAACATCGTGTTGTTTAGCAAGTATCTTTACGTGTATTGGTTTGCCGTCTGGTCCTAGTAGTAATCCGTTTGGCCCGGGCTTGAGACCGAGCGCTTTGATCAGTATTTCTCTAGCAAGGGTCTTGTTGCACGGATAGATCTTTTCCTTCGGTATGTATAGTGTCCAGTTATATCCCTTCGGGTTCAATAGTGCCTGGTTTCCAGGCAGTGCTAGGTTTCCATAGTATTTCTCAATGATCTTCGTGACGTTGATCGCGAAGGCTACAGCCATTCTGAAGGCTAGGAAGTTCATCGGGGGCTTCTCCATGTTGAATATTAGCATGTGCGTTGAGCTGCCCAGGGTCTTGTATAGGACTACTTTGCCTTCTTTGGCTAGTTCTGCTAGTTCTTTTACGTCGCTTGCCTTATAGGTTACGAAGTAACCTGCATCGATCTCTCCAGCAGCTAGTTTCGCCACGAACTGGCTTACCTTGACGAACTGTAGCTCCTTGGGCTCCGGGGCTCCTCTGAAGTGCTTATCATATGCTACGAGGATTACCGAGGTTGGGCTGCTGGACTTGTACATGAATGGGCCGCAGCCGATCAGCTTGCTCCATGGTAGTGGGGCTGTTGGATCTGATAATGTCTCCCATATGTGTTTAGGCACTATGTAGACTCCGCTAAACACGACCATAGCGTTTACTGGAGGTGAGCTGAAATCGAATTCTACAGTATATTCGTCGAGCTTCTTAACTGCTACTAGTTTCTTGACGAAGTCTTCACGGCCTCCCTGGAGGGCCTGGTACTTCTTGATCAACTGATAAGTATAGACTACGTCGTCGGCTGTTACTGGTTTGCCGTCATGCCATGTAGCGTTGTGGATCAGGTGGAATATCCATACTTTGCCGTTGTCCTTGGTCTCCCAGCTTGCCGCTAGGTTGGGTATGTATCCGTTGCCATCCCATCTTATCCTTACGAGTGGCTCGAACATAGCGTCTGCTATTACCTGTGTGTATACCATCTTGTAGTTTAACGGGTTGAAGCCGTTCGCGGGGAGATCAGGTAGTCCGATAACCAGTGTTGGTCTAGTCTGGGCTTTAGCTAATGGTATATAGTACAGGATTGACGCCATGCTTAAAGCCATCATTACGAGTAGTATAATGGATGCTAAAGGCTTGGATATTCGCTTCATTACCTATCCCTCATAGGCACCTGTGCAGGATTATGTTATCAGACATTACTTTATCAAGATCACATATTATTCAAGGACGTTAGTACATGTGGTATAGGTTACAAAACATACTAACACTTACTATGAATACTTATCAAGAAATAACCACAATACTGAGCAACGAGATTCCCGTGTAGCCTCCAGCCGATCTGGAGAGTGATTGTTTTGGCTCGTTTGGGCTACTTTATAGCGAAGAGTATTCTACATAAAGCTATTACATTTATAATTATAATTATAGTTATCTGGGGCCTCCTAGATCTATCCATAAGTGTTACTGGTTCAACTCCGTATGACTACCTTTTATCCGCAGCCCAGACCCAGCCTGCCGTCTACTTCGAATATCTTGATAGGATCTATAAGCTCGGCCTCATGCAGGAACAAGTAATCATGATCAACGGTACTTACAAGATCTATATAGCGAGCAATTACCATGACTGGTATAATTTGTTAATCCAGCTCTGCAGAGAACATCATTTATCCACATCCATAGTATCGTCGCTCGCCTACGATATTAATCGAACAATAGGCTATGATCGAATACCAGTCGTAGCCCACGAGCTAATCAAATGGGGGAAGGAAAAACAGGAAACCATAACAATAGTTCTCGGAGCACCAAGAGCAGTTAATAACGTCATAGTTATCCAGTCGCCTAGCGGCAAGAAAATCATTGAGACGATCAAGTATAAGCAGGGCACGGTCATCATAATTGATACGAATTCCAGCGTGACAACTACTAGGAAGATAAAGTTCATGGAGCCCTGGTATAAGCGGCTCGTATCAACATTTATCAGTATCGCAACCTTTGATTTTGGCGAATCAGCTCTATATCATAAACCGGTTATAGAGGTCATTATGACCTATCTACCCTTCACCATCGGATTAGTCGGCCTAGCCTTCTTCATCGGCTCGATGACAGGCTTCATACTAGGCTTTTACCTCTCCAGAAAAAGAGGTACAGCAATAGATGCTGTTCTAACCAATGTCATACTGGCTATTCGTTCGATGCCTGTCTTCTGGCTTGGCATGATAGCCGTCTACTTTCTTGCATACATGTATGGCTGGTTCCCCTCAGGAATAATGATCGGGTTCGAACATCCCACTAATCTAGCAACTTATATATTCTCATGGTTCTGGCTGACCATACTGCCAGCACTTGTTCTCTCGAAAATATATGTCGTACAATACATGTTGTCGATCAGAGGCCTAGTAATGGAAGAATGGTACCAGGACTACGTCATAACATTTAGAGGAGCAGGCTTTGACGATGACTATATTGCGGATAAATTCATAGCGAGAACGATCGCTCCCCCAGTGATCACCCTTATGGCTATAGATCTTGGATTCGTGTTCGGAGGAGCAGTAGTCACAGAGACAGTGTTCAACTATCCCGGCATCGGTAGGCTCACATACTTAGCAATAGTTAACAGGGATGCACCACTAATAATCGGTATCTTCACAATCGTTACCCTGGCCGTACTGATAGCGATAACGATCGCTGAGATCCTATACTCGATCCTCGACCCAAGGATAAGGAGGTGAACTATATGAGCAAGGAGAAAATAGTGCGTACACCGCTCTATAGGAGAATCTTTGAAGCCGTTTATCCACCAGTAAAAGCCGTGCTCACCGATCCCCGCGGCCTGCTCGGTGTAGCAATTATTGCTTTCTTTGCCTTTATGGCGTTATTTCCCCAGGTCTTCACACCGTATAAGCCTATACCGATAGATCAGCAGGCACCGCAGGAGTTCCAGCGGATCATGCAGTGGATCAGGAGTCACGGTATAACTGGTAAACCAGTTCCCCTACCACCGATGCCTGGCCATCCATTAGGTATTGATCAAGCTTGGCGCGATATATGGTCTAGAGTAGTGTATGGTGCAAGAGTATCTTTGACAACCGGTCTCTTATGTGCTATTATCGCGACCCTTATTGGACTGATCGTTGGTAGTCTGGCGGGATACTATGGCGGCAAGTTCGACGCACTACTAATGCTTGTAAGCGACTCTATAATGATGCTCCCCGGGCTACTCCTACTTATATTGATAACATCGCTGTTCAGAGATGTATGGAACATATGGTTAACAATACTATTGATCTCAGCGATATCTTGGCCTTCAACAGCTAGAGCCATAAGGGCAAAAGTACTCCAGATCAAGAGCGAGGGATATGTAGAGGCTTCACGGTGCCTTGGAGCCAACAATATATTCATTCTAATAAAGCATGTATGGCCCCAAGTACTTCCATTCGCACTAGCCAGAGCAACAATCTTGGTGGCAGGAGCCATAGTAACCGTTGCTTCACTAGCATTCCTAATACCCGCCGCAACACAGGGTGCCGACTGGGGAAGCGTTATCAGCGACTCCTATGCCAATTGGAACGACGTCATAAGCAAGGGGATGTGGTCCTGGTTCCTCGTACCCGGTCTATTCATCGCACTAGTGGTCATAGGGTTTATCAGCATAGGAGAAGTACTCATAGAGTTCTACAATCCAAGGCTAAGGAGGAGGTAATAATGGCGAAGAGGAGAGGACTACCGATACTGATCCTCATACTCTTCATTGCCATGATAATCTATAGTATCTACCTAGCAGTACAGGTAATACTTTATGGACTCCCCAACGTCTCCATCGGAGGCACACCGTTAACGACAAACAATACGGTAACATCTCCACTAATAAGAGAGAAGTACTATGGATTAGTCTTCACCACAATAGTCTTCATACTCCTACAACTACTGGCGCTCAGATCGATGATCAGACATAAGCTTTTCAGCTACACCTTGTTCGCAGCCCCCGGTATACTGGGTTATCTGACCAGCCTCGTCTACACACCCTCACCACAGGATAAGATCGCAGCTGCGATCATACTCGTAATATATATGCTGGGATTCATCTATACGGTTAAGAGGGAATGGAGGATAAAAGGACAGGTTAAAGGGATTGTTTCTTAAAACATACACATGGATATAACAAGTCGAGTGTACGCCGCCCATACCCGTTCTTCTCTAAGACAACATTATATGGGTGCATAGGATCAAATAACAGATCAGCTATTATTCTTGAACGCCCTCTAGGATAAACTCTTATCTCATTCCCGTTCAGATCATGATTCACGCCATGAATATTCAGAAAAGAAGAGATATCACCACATAGATCCCCGCAATCAACAATGTATAAGTAATCCGGATCGATACTATTAAGTCCATGTATATGTTCTCTAAGATCATATATTTGCTCACGATGCATATCAAGATACTCGACAGTGCTAAGTATTGCTATGAGATGAGTCAGTACTCTTTCTCTCCAGAGAAAGCCATGGAGACCAACACCCCATGTCTCAACGAGTATTTTCGGATAATACTCTAGTGGTAGATGAGCACCTAGAATATCAGGCGGTGGATAAGGTTTATCGCTACCGGTGAAGTGCCTCTCACGTATTTTTCTCCCCATAATCCTTTCTAAGATACTGACAATATAGTTCATAGTCTTGGTCGATATCAATGATACCTTCTCATCCACCATAGCATATGGTGCATCCGTCAATGTTGTGTCGAATCCCTCGGTCTCAATACTCCATTTGGGCGGAGAACCCTTTGATGCGTAGAATTCATGCAGGTCTAGAACTATGTCCGGCTCAATTCTTGATACATAACTGTGAAGCGCTCTTGTCTCGGGCTGCGTAAGATAGAGCCAGTCCCTATTGATATCTGTACTACGGGAATTATACCTTGCATTAGGGCACGTGTTATACCAGTATGGCATAGAGTCTTTCTCAATACATTGGAGATAATTGTATAATCCATCAGGATTAGCGACTGGTACAACATATAGGTTCACATGAGTTTCTCTGAACCCCCAAAACCTTGGAGGGAGGACTTCTCTATAAAGACTATCCAGTAGTATCAGTGCGTAACAAGCAGCCATGCCCGCGGGCTCATTACCATGCTGGCCCGCTATAACGAGTATTTTTGGATCCTCTGATCCAGCTCGTCTTTCATACGCTACTATAGGGTTTCCTTCACCGCTCTTACCCAGAACTACTCTTTCCCATTTACCCGGTAATCCGTTATTAGAAGTGCTTAGGGCTGAATAAGCGTCTTGGAGGCTCTTGGGATGTTCCAGTAGGTGTTTTAATAATTTGTTGAAAGACATAATGCGTGGTTCACCCAATATAGAGGCTTGTATAACTTTACTTGATTTAAAAATATGTTATAATTTTTTGTAAACATTACTTTCGTTTTTACTCTAGTTCTTTTTTCAGATAAACAAGTAACAATCAATTGTGTACATCGTTTTCAATATTTGTTGTAAACAATGGTGACATTTTAATGTCATTCAACATTTCGGCATCGAAAATAGACATAACGCCAAAAGAGCCCCTACCTATGGCTGGTTATATAACGCGTAACGAGTTCTCCAAGGGAGTACTCCACAATATTTATGCTAGAGGAGTATTTGTACGGGGAGAAGGAGAAATACTTCTACTAAGCTTAGAGCTAATAAGAGTTGACGATGAACTCTACAATAGCATTGTGGATCTCATCACGTATAATTACGGTATAAGTCGCGACGCTATACATGTAGTTGCAACACATACCCATTCAGGGCCCGAGATATCTCTAAATTCTTGGAGTACTCTCCGCATAGACGAGAATATAGCAGAGAGGATTAGAAAGTACAGGTCTTTCCTACTGAAAAGAATAGACCAGCTGGTATCACAGATTGTAGGTTCCACAAGTAAATCTGATCTATACGTGGGCAAGTCTTTGATTAAGAACGTAGCGTCGAACAGGATCGATCCACGTGGACCTGTGGATAATGAGGCAGTACTTATGTTATCCCGTAGTGGTGAGAAGAAGAAATTCTTAGCAATTAATTATGCTTGCCACCCAACCGTTTTACCTGCATCTAATACGTATATCAGTGGAGATCTAGCTGGTGTTACCTCGATTATCCTTGAGGAAAGATATTGTTGCCCAGCACTATATTTGAATGGCGCAGCAGGTAATATTAGTACAAGACATACGCGTAGGGGCCAGAACATAGAGGCCCTCATAGAGCTTGCAAGAAGGATTACACATAGCGTGACGAGGGTTGTTGAGTCTGATAGAGTCGAGAAAATCATCGATACAAGGATAAGTAATGGATATATTGATATAACTGTTCGACTGAAAAACGTTGAGAAGATCTTGGAGCGTCTTCTCTCGATAAAAGAAGATATTGTCCAAAAGCTCGAGTCTCTAAAGGCCAGCGGGGCACCGCATGGAGAGATCCGGAGGCTAGAATCCGTTCTTGAGGGGATAAAGAGTCTTATGTACAAGTACAGGGAATTCAGATCTAGGACTCTCAGCTTCAAGATCAGATACTGTGTTGTAGGCAATAAGGTTTTAGCGATATTCTTCCCGGGCGAGGCATTCATCGAGTATCAGCTTGAAGCAAAGAAGAACAGTGCTTATGATTATCTAGCTTTTATAGGCTATGCAGACGGCTACATCGGATACATACCATACAATGTCGAGGCCTACCAAGCCGTTAATGGAATATATTATGAGGAAATAGTTAGTCTCGTAGAGCCGGAGGATCGGGAGAAGATTATGGAAAAAATAATTGAGATAGTGTCTAGGACGGTCTAGCCGAAGATCTTCTTCATACTCGTGAATGTATCCTCGACAGCCTTATAGGAGTCTCCTCTATAGGGAGGTATTTCGGCGAGTACATAGCCATTATACCCTATGTCTTGGAGCGCTTTTCTGACCTGTTCCCAGTTTATATCACCGTATAATGGTATGCCGAATCTTAGCTCGGCCATATTGAAGCCTTTAACATGTACTTGCAATATCCTCTTACCAAGAACTCTTATCCAGTGCTCCGGTAGACTGTGTGGCAATGTATTGCCAGCGTCAAAATATGCTCCGAAAACCTCAGGGTCGAGCTTGTCGAGCAACATCTTGAATTCTAGGGGGCCTGCCAAGAAACGGTTCCAGACATTCTCGAGACCAATCTTTACTCCATACTCTTTCGCTATCTTCGCAGCCCTGGTAAGAGCCTTCGCTACCCTCTCTATCATTTCCTCGTATCCCAGCTCCGGTACACCAGTTCCCGGGACAACAAGTATGAGATTTGCGCCGAGAATATTTGCTGCGTGAGCCTCTGCCTCTAAAACCTTCAGTGCTTTATCCGGTTCAATTGCCCAGTTGTATCTCCAGTAGAGACCTGTTGCCACGCTCGGGATCTTTATATTGTGTGTTTCGGCGGTTTCCCTTAGCTTCTCCCATTTGGCCCGGAATTCTGTGGAGCCGTGTTTCTCTAAGTCTTCGAGGTTTAGTGGTGGCTCGTATGCTTCAAAACCCGTTTTCGCAGCGTGTTCAACCTGTTTTTCCAAAGGGATTGTTTTTGGGTAGCTCCAAGTATTTATTCCGAGCTTGAACATGTTTATCACCTTTTTATAACGTGGGATACGTATGTTTGGAGGTTTCTACGTGGCGCCCACCCGAAGCAATAACCATAAAAACCATTTACGTGAGGACGAGCAAGATCTATGTCTCGTTTAATTGTTTGAGGATTTGATGGAGGCCATAGGGATATGCCAGCGATGAGTTCAGTTCCTCCACCTAGCTTCTTAGCCAGAGCAAGGTCTAATGGTATTTTATCAGGACTTCTCTTGAAGGGCTCTGTATACACCATTATCTTTACACTGTCAAGGCTCGGGGATAGGAGCTCGTAGTCTTGTCCGACAATCCAGCTATAGCTTGGAGGAGTAAGGTCGGCCGATAATTCTACGCCGTAGCTCCTGGTCTTATCACTTATTTCAGCAACTAGTTCCGCGATTATTTCTGATCTTGCGCGCAACCATTTGAAGACGCTAGGAGCCTTAATGCCTAATAAATAGTAGCTCATGGATGCTACGGTCTCCCAGCACTCGATATTCTCCTTATTACAGGTAATTCCGGCTTTGTCTTCTGAATCAATTAATAGCTCGATAAGATCCTTCAGATGATTATCTAGTTGCTCGAGATCTATCCCTTTCTCCCTCATTTTTCTGCGGCAGTTTTCACAGTGGCAGGGCATTTGTGCAAGCATGTGGAGAGGAGAAGCACTAATTGTTACTGGTTCAGGGTATCGTATATAGTCGAGCTCTATCTCCACTGCTTCATACCTTGTACATAGCTCTTCAACTATACCTAGAACGAGATATCTAACCATGGGGTTAGATGGGCATAGGAACTGTGCTTTATAGCCCGCTAGACCACCATAGATATCCTTCACGGCAAGCTCAGGATATCCTCCAGCCAGCTTATCCCATCGTAGCACGGGGAGCCAGTATACGGGTTTTACCTTGTAGTTTTCCGCTGTTTCCCGGAATATTTTTACAATGTCTTCCCCTGTAGTCGCGTGAGGCCTGTATTTCTCGGGTAAGCCACTATAGTAGGAGGGATCGGGGTGCCAGTATATTGAGCCGCGCAGACTCATATATGTTCTATGGCTCCTACATCGATAAATGATCGCAGGGCCTGGATACGCTTGCCTTTCTTCGATGTACCTAACAGCCATGCTAAGACTATTTATTCCAAGCGATTCGACGTAATCGTATGTTTTTTCCACACCATAACCTAGGAGATCCCATGGATGAATCCATAGTCCAAGGATCAACTATATCCCTCAGATGCAGGTCTAATTCTTATATCTTCTTGTTTGTGTTGATTATAGTGTATTTGTCCATGGTAAAACGGTGTGGTTAATAATGTTATTACGGTCTTAGTACACAAATATTATTCAAAACCACGTAATAATCTATTATTGGCTGCTAGAGACACCATAGGTGTTCCGTTATTGGTTCAACATAAATCCTTATATGCTATGGGTATAGATGCTGGCGGCACACATACCAGGGCTATATTGATCGGGTTCTCCGGGAAAAAGCAGATAATCAAAGGTTTCTCCGAGAAAGGACCTGGCAATCCTGCAAGCGTAGGCTGGGATACTGCTTTGAACAATATTCTCGGCGCCGCGGAAACGGCTATCGGGCAGGCCTGTGTTAAATCCGATGATGTATTGGTAATAGGTGTTAGCGCAGCATATACTGGTTGGGGAAAATATGTTAGTAGATACATTGAGGCTTTAAGGAATATTTTCCATAATGCCAGGATACATGTTTATCATGATATACATGCATCCCTCCTCTCATGCTTCCCCAGAGGAGAAGGAATAGTCTTGATAATGGGTACTGGAAGCTCCTGTCTAGGAGTTATCAATGGGAAGAAAGCTCTCGTCGGAGGATGGGGGCATTTATTTGATGATAAAGCCGGTGCTTACCGGGCCGGAAGAGACGGTATTGCCGCGGCTCTCGAATATTTTGATGGACGTGGGGAAGAGACCGTTCTCCTCGATTATCTTAAGAAATACATGAATATCAATGATGTATATGGTGTCATTGACCGTATCTATATGCATAGTGATCCTAAAGGCCTCATAGCAGGTTTTGCACCGCTGGTAGTAGAGGCATGTATGAATAAAGATAGGGTTGCATGCAAGATCATGGAGGATGTAGCATTTGATGCTGTGAAGCATATCTGGGCTGCTGCAAAAAGACTAGGTATTACTGATGGTATCGAGGCCTGTATTGTAGGCGGGTTCTATAGGGGCTCTAAACATTTGCTCGACAAGATGATTAATGAAGCATCATCTCAGCTAGGAATAAGTATTGCTTTGAACGAACAGCTCGTCGAACCCATGTGTGCAGTTGTATATCCGGGTGTAGCAGAAATAATAGGAGTTGATCCGGTTGAACTAGCCGTTAATGCTCCGGACAAGTGTAGGGCTTAAAACACATTTTATTTTCCTACTCTGCTCTTCTCTCTTCATTGCAGGGTCTCGTGGCAACGACTTCTACGCCGAGGTCTAGTAGGTTATCTATGATTTTATCACCAATCTTTACAGGGGCCTCCACACTGACGTCTGAAAGAGCTTTAGAAGCCTTCTTCATCATTGAGAGTGGTATGGGCTTGGATGTCTTGACACTCACGACGGGTAGGTCGCCATTAATGCATTTGACCACGCTCATAAGTATTCGTTCTGGATTGACAACTTCTTTCTCTGCATACTTTTTGCCGAGCGGGCATGTATAGCCTTTAATACTCTTTATCTCGCCATCCTCGATCTCAACGGTTATCTCGCATCCTCTAGGACAGACTATACAAATTATTTTCTTAACCTGTCTAGCCACGGGGGATCACCTCTATTGTGAGCTTACTATCTATGAGTTCCTCGAGCTTATCCAGCCTAATCTTCTGACGTATCATAATGCTTGGTAATACTTTGAGCTGAGGTATCTGGATGCCTAGCTCTCTGAATATAAGCCATACGTTTTCCTCGGGCTTTGCTACGCGTCCGTAGAAGAGGGCATCGTTTGTCAATGTTAGTATCTGTGGGACGATTAGCCTCATGTTTCTCCCTAGCTCTACCTGTACGGGTTTCTTGATCTTGATTCCTTTCTCTGATACGTATTTAGCCGCGGCTTCGGCGGCTATCTCTCCTTGTTCGACCGCATAGTCGACATAATCGTTTATTATAAGTGCGTTGCCTGCAGCAAATACTCCTGGAACCGTTGTCTCGTAGTACTCGTTGACCACTGGGCCTTTTGTCCTCGGATCTATTCTTGCTCCTAGCTCTTCGAGAAGCTTTGTCCTGGGCCTGAGGCCTGTTGCGATGACTATTGTGTCGCACTCTATCTCCTGTTCGGTGCCTGGTTTAGGCTTGAAGTTCTCGTCTACTTCGACTACTATTGCGGAGGATACTCTTCCGTCACGCTGTTTTACGGCTGTTACCATGTGGCTTAGAAGTAATGGTATACCATAGTCTATCAAGCACTGTTGAACGTTTCTCATTAATCCGCTTGGATAGGGTAGTATCTCTACTACTCCAACTACTTCCGCTCCTTCTAGCACAAACCTTCTAGCCATGATCAATCCTACGTCGCCGCTACCCACGATCAATATCTTCTTGCCAGGCATCACACCATACATGTCCATAAGGGTCTGTGCTTCTCCAGCCGTCATTATGCCTGCAGGGTTGGGCCCGGTTATCCCTATCTCGTACCTCGTTCTCTCCCTAGCGCCAGCAGTGTAGATTATTGTCTTGGTCTCTATGACCTCTGTGTTTCTAGGAGTGATTATCTCTAGTTTTTTCTCGAACGGCGAGATGTATAGTGCTTTGTTCACATAGGATTTAACAGTGTAATCGATATATGTGCCTATGAGTTTATCGATAAATCTATAGACGAACTCAGGGCCTGTTAGGTCTTCCTTGAAGTAATGGATCCCGAATCCTAGATGAATGCATTGGAGAGGGATTCCTCCGAGCCTATCCCTTGTCTCCACTACTAGTGTTCTAAGGCCCTTTTCCCATGCTTTTATCGCTGCTGCTAGGCCGGCCGGGCCTCCGCCTATAACTACTACATCGTATGATCTACTAGTGATTCCTTCAGGCATTCCCATCACCTCTTCTAAGGAGGGTTTTTACTTCAGAATAAGCATACTTTGAGCCTCCTCCTTTGAAGCTGATCTCCCACGGCTTTATGCCTAGACGCTTCCACAGCATATAAGCGATGTGGGGACGGCACTGGCTTCCCTGGCAGTCTCCATACATGCTGTGTGTCCTGAACTTTATCCCGTCAAGAGTTATCACTGGGACTCCTATCTTTTTCA
>JAADCY010000145.1 GCA_013154205.1 Thermoproteota archaeon
GCCTTAGTAAGACAGAGTTTAATGACGCTCTCGCCCTATTATTGGCTACGTTGAACTCGCTCGCTAAAACACTTGATCTAACCGATGTATTGTCCGAAGCAATGGCTGAGGGACTCATCAAACTAGTACGTAAACATATTAGTGAAGGATATGGTAGAGATAGATTACTCGATTACTTGGTCAAAGTAGTTGGTCTGACACGTAGCGAGGCCGAAACACTGTTAAGAGAAGTCCTTGGCCCGGAGGATCAGCAGATCTATCTTTAGCTATCTTTATTTTTTCTAGTGATAGAAGCCCTTTATTCTCTCAATAATTTTTCTTGTCCTATCTACAAAATAACGTACCCTATTTTCATCAACCGGATTATAGATCTTACCATCCTTCTTGAAGTACGTACCAACGATCACTCCATCGGCGATAGAGACGTAAGACCCTATATTGTAAGGATTAACACCGCTCCCTACAAATACCGGTATTTCACCAGCGTATTTCTTAGCCAGGTATACTTTCATGGGTTCGGTCCTCTTCCCCGTTGCTTTTCCAGTTATTATTAACGCGTCAGGATGTCCTCGAGAAACAATGTTCTCCAACACATCAATAAAGGATAGGATCGGCTTGCTATGCTTTACATTTATATCTGCATAAATCTTTACACTTGACGATGCCTCGACTCTAAGTCTTTGAAGCCTCGCTGCGACTGGTAGCAGAAGGCCTTCAGGAGCCCATACAGGCTCTAAGTAGGCGTTCACTCGTATGAAATCGGCATTACACTCGGTAGCTATCTTAAGGGCTTCTATCCCAGCGTTTCTCAGAACATTAACTCCGATCTCATTCATGGGATACTTGTCCCGGATAAAACAGACGATTTCTTTCATTGCATTAATTGTTTCGGTGGTTGGCCTCACATAGAATGGTGAATCACCATAGTTTTCAATAATGAATCCATCAACTCCGCCTTGAACAAGTTTTTCTGCATCGGTAACCGCACGCTTCAGTATTTGATCCATGTTTCCCTGATAGCGTGGTGAGCCCGGCAATGGTAGTAAATGTATCATTCCATATATTTTGAACATCGACTGAAACCTCTGTTTCACAGGTTTCAATACTATTTATTCCAGAAATCATATATTATTTAACTGAATCATTATCTGGTACAAAACAATATGTATAGTATGGTGTAATGAGTTGATGTATAAAGAGTTGTTTATTTTAGCATTGTTTATCATTGTTTTCGCGTTAATGATCCCTAGAGCCTATGCTATACCTGAGAGAAACACAGAGTATATTCCAGGCTCGATCGGAGTTTCCGATCTCTCCACATTTGCTAAGAGTCTAGAACAGTTAAAGAACTTAAACGATCCGGTTGTGAACATGTATATCCAGGAGATCGAGACGAGCATCAATAATGGAGACTATGCAAATGCCAACAAGCTATTAGCGGAGCTTCAATCCTATTTAAAAGATAAATATGGGAATCTCTCAGGTCTAGATCCTGAGCTTGCTAAAGACATAGCATACATAGAATCGATTAAAGAGCTGAATGAGCGTGGGGCTATTGTCAATGTCACTCAGTATTTGAACAATATTGCAAGTATAATAAAAGATCCTAATGAGCTTAAACAATTACTTGATATAGCAAAAAAGCTTCAGAGTGGCCTACCATTATCGGAGTCTGAGAAAGCTCTTCTCGGCAAAATGCTGGAGTCGTTTAATATCAAAGAAGCTGAGCCGGGCAATATACCGTTAAATGAGCTGAGCAATCTCTTAAACACGACTAATCCGGAAAACATAGCTATACCAAAGATATCTGTGCCCTCGGCAATGAACATCTCTCTCCCTTCCTCTAATCCTTCTATGCCAGGCCTTGTATCGCTGGGTTCGCCTGGCCCGATTCTTTTGCCTGCTATACCAGCAGAGTATTTGGCATTGATACTGATACCTCTAGTATTATTATCTGTAATCTACTTGACAAAGAAGCATTATCCATCGTTATATTTATCTTTAAAAAAGAAACTAGCCCGGACGATCGCGACGACTATTTCCAAGATTAAACACGTAGACGATCCCGTGGCTAGGCTTTACAGGTTATGGCTAAGTCTTTCACACGCATTGGGATATCCACGTTACTCATGGGAGACGCCTAGAGAGCATCTTGGGAAAATAAAAGATGAGATCTTAAGAAAACGCGGCGCTATAGTGGTAAGGCTATATGAGATGAAGTTCTACGGGTTTAAAGAGCCCAAGGAGGAGGAGATCGAAAAAGCAATGAAGGAGCTAGAGGCCGAGTAACGATGAGGATGAAACTTGTCATAGTCATTCTAGCAATAATAGGTATAATAGCGTGTTTCTATGTACCAGCGAAAATAATAGAGTTCGCTACATCGGTCTATATGAATACTGCAAGCCCCTACTCGATAGGGTGGATGGGAACAAGTATACTTTATAATAAGCTCCAAGACGACAATTTTACAGTCTATGTAGCCGAGGATCAACAACAGTTCATCCAAGCCCTGAGCAAAGGTGGCACTATTCTCATAGTCGCTCCAGATCATCCTATTCCCTATGACCTGGCAGACATAATCTTTAAATCCTGGGTAAATGGCAAAGCCAACATAATAGTATTTGACGAAAACACGACAACCAACCCTTTGCTACGCAAATACGGCATATACATTGATGGAAGAGCACTGCTCTATCCGGGGTTAACACAGGCTCAAGGCTTTCCACCAGCAGAGATTTTAGAGGTGAACGGATCTAGAGTCCTGGCCAGACTTAACTGGGCCAGCTTTCTCGTCCCGAAGAACATTACAAGCATAGTTTCCAAATACACTTTCATCAACAACGCACGGATAATAGGCGAGGCTCTAGGAATAGTTGATCTCAATGATAACGGTAAAATCGATCCTAATGAGGACAATATGGGCACCTATCCAGTTGGTGCAATTATCACAGGTAGTTCGGGTAGAACACTATTCGTATTTACTGACAGCTATCCAGTGCTAAACGCCGCTTTCCAGATGAACTACAGCCTTACCCCTGTTATGCTCCAATACATTGAGAAGATATCCAATACTACGAGCTCAAGAACGATAATAATCCCCAATTTCCTCTATAATAGAGATTACTATAGGCTCAAAGTACCGTTTCATCCCGCACTACTGCTAGTATATGCGGCCAAGTACACTTCGATCGCTGATAGTTATTTCGAGCATATCTTAGCCACATCAATCTATATTAAAACGGGAATCGCTACACTGATTCTCTTGCTGGCCGTTCTTGCTTTTATCAAAATATTCGGCGGCATAAAAAGAGAAGACCTAGAACCAACTCCTCGTAGAGAGCTAATCTCGATGATAGAGATAACTGGACCTTCAACCGAAGCTGTTAAGGGACATGAGAAAGATATCGTTGTCAGTATATGGAAGTTTATCGATGATGTATACTATACATTGTTTGATACCCATTTGGAAGATATAATCAAAGACCCTGCCAAGATCCCTGATATAGCTGGAAGACTGGGAATAGACGAGGAGAAGTTCAAAACGTATTTGTATGAGATGTACAAGATATATATGAAAGCCCTGGGTAAATCCAGGTTTCCAATAATATTAAACTGGAGAACAACTCTAAAGAGGTTTGTAAATATGGGCGAAATGCTTCTAGAGCCCACAGGCTATACGCTTATTGGGAGGAAAGGTTACCGTGACGTCGCCTACCTCATTAAATAATATTGATCCAAGCTTTGCCCGCCAAGTCTCCGAGCGTATACTTAGTGAGGCGGGAAAAGTAATAGTTGGCAAGAAAGATGTACTGAGATACATACTCATATCAATGTATGTCGGTGGCCACGTACTCCTAGAGGGTGTGCCCGGCGTTGCAAAGACTTTGATAGCGAAAACTATTGCAAGAACAGTTAATCTATCGTATTCGAGGATACAGGCCACACCTGACCTCCTACCGAGCGATATAATTGGAACCCTCGTATACGACCCGCGCACCAATGACTTCAAGCCGCGTAAAGGCCCGATCTTCGCCAATATAGTCTTGTTCGACGAAATAAACCGTGCAAGCCCTAGAACGCAGTCCGCTCTACTCGAAGCGATGCAGGAGAAACAAGTTACTATTGAGGGTATAACGTATAAATTGCCGGAGCCGTTCATCGTGATCGCTACGATGAACCCTATCGAGATGGAGGGAACATTCCCACTGCCTGAGGCGCAGCTTGACAGGTTTCTACTGAAGGTCATAGTTGATTATCCTTCTAGAGAGGAGAGCAGAGAAATACTTAGAAGAATACATCTAATCGAGGAATTCGGCGTAAAACCCGTGGCATCAGGAGCTGATATACAGAGAATTAAAGATATGATTAAACAGGTTAGAATAAGCGATGATCTCATAACCTATATTATAGATCTCGTTGAAGCCACACGTGAGCATCCACACGTAAGGCTAGGAGGCTCGCCAAGAGCTATGATTAGCTTATTACTGACCAGCAAAGCCAACGCTTTGATAGAGGGGAGAGACTATGTTATACCCGATGATATCAAGTATGTTGCGAAGCCTGTTCTACGGCACAGGATAATATTGAAGCCCGAAGCGGAATTCGAAGGAATAACGCCAGACCAGGTAATTGATAATATACTACAGAAAGTCCCAGTTCCGACGCCAGGTGTATGACTAAATTGGAGGAAACAGGGGTTAAGGCTACATCTAGGTTTTTAGGATTAATATTCATAATGGGCTTACTCGTATCCTTGGAACTGATATTCCATAGAAGAATCTCTGATTTCACCATCTATACTATCGCGGGAATAATAGGTTACATGATGGCTATGAGAATAGTTTTAGAACTCAGTCTTAGACAAGCATACCTTATAAGAGCAGATAGGATCTTCCTCGATCCATTAATCGAGAATACAGAGGTAAGAACAAAACTTATAGTTAGAAATGATGGGCTTGTACCCATATTCTACGTCACAATAAACGATCTTTACCCGGAGCTGTTTAGAAAAGTATCAGGACACAGCAGAACAACATGTATGCTTATACCAAAGAGCAGTGTTGAGTTAAACTACACAGTAAAACCTGTTCTAGGCAAGCATAGGTATGGAGGTGTCGAACTAGTAATAAGAGACCCAGCCGGCCTCTTCAACTACAAACTCGTCTTGAAGACAAAACAAGATATCGTACGTGTCAAGCCGAAACCTCTACCTATACCGAAGGGAATCGCCTACCCTATAGCATCTAGAAGCCTTGGACTCGGCCGTTCAAGAATAAGAGGTATAGGACAGGAATTCATGACACTTAGAGAATATGTACCGGGGGACGATTATAGATTCATTGATTGGAAAAGCTATGCAAGACTACGTAAACTATATGTTAAAGAATTTGAGAAAGAAGCATCGCTCAGCCTCGTGGTTATAATAGATGCCTCTAGGGAGATGATGAAGGGAATCATGGGTACCACAGCAATAGAACACGTAGCTAGGGCAACGGCAGGAATAGCCAAGAATGTCCTCCACAGAGGTGACTGGATAAGCGTAGCTATTAGAAGCGGAGAATATCTTTCATCAGGCTATGGTAGGGGAAGGTATCACTTGTATAGAATATTGAGCGTCATATCCAGTATTGAATGGAACGACAATAAGCCACGGATTAGTCTGAGTGATGTAGTCTTTAACGAGATAAGAAAGATACCTAGAAGAACCAAAACAATATTCATACTATTCACGATCCTCGAAAACCAGAAACAAGCAGAAGAAATAATATCAATAGCAAACACACTACGACAACAACGCCATATATTCATGGTTATTCAGCCCGTCCCCGAATTATTTGAGATCAAAAAGTTCAAAGGAGCAGAGGCAGGACTATATCTAGCATTAATGCGCGAACGCATTATGCGTTCCAAAAAGCTGAGCGAACACCTTGTTAGAAATGGTATTAGAACAGTTAATGTCGGCCCAGACGATCTGCTTCCTATGACTCTTAAACTAATAGATAGTCTACGTACAGGTGTCATCTAATGCAAAGGCTGAGACGCCCGAAGATATCATCCGACAAACTCTACGTCCTAAGAGTTGCGATCATATATGCTATCATAAATTTGTATCCACTTTACTCTTTCGTATCATCTGAAATGAGTATATCTGATACATATATAAGACTCGCGTTAATCGCTTCGTCGATCGTATGGTTCTTTGGCGTTATCAAAGCTAATCCGGTCCCTTTGATAATATACTATGTGTTTAATGGGTTAGTTCTGAACATTTTAATGCCTATAGAGAGACCATATGTTATGATGACCCTGATCTACAGTCTGCTCGCAATACATACCGACTTCATAGTTAAGTATGTAGCTGGCCTCGGTACTAGAAAACACCATATCAGAATACCTTATCTTGTGTTAACAGTTGTGTTATTCATCGTTTTGGCAGGAATGTTTATACTGTCCAGCATCGGTATATCCATGATGCTAAATAATTACATAGAATCAATTGTTTCATCATCTGTCAATATATTCAAAGTGTTCTTCCAGGAAATAATAATGACACGAATAGGATCTATAACACTCTTCTTCATAATAATGGGCCTACTATACATACTTCTAAATGACTACATAGTATCCCTAATATCGGATCTCATCCTTCTAAACCCAAAATTTGTTGAAGAACGCATAAGGAATATAGTATCGTACGAGGCTCAACAATTACTAGCAGGTAAAGATCCCATTGTCAATCTCTATAAGCGTTCCTCGCTTTTCATTATAGGGCTACTAATTTTTGTCGGCCTAGCACCGCTCTATAACATATACATCAAGTTCTTCAACAACGAATGGTATGGGTATGCTATAAGTTTTGTCGTATGGTCGGTTTTGTCGTGGGGTGTATATAGAGCATTCACTAGTTATATTGAAGGAGCACTCGTACGCGTAAAGATCACAGATCCTATTGAAGAAGCTAAAAAACTTGCTTACGGAAGGATGGGGCTTATTATTTCATCGATATTATTAATAGGATTTGTAGTACTAGTCATATATATTCATGGTAACGTGATTTTAATGTTTGAAAGAGCATTGCTGGCGCCTATTTCTAGTCATATGCCTCCCTCAACTACTTTACCATATCTATATATGAACAAAATTTATAATTATGTCAACTTGTTTTCTAACACCCTAGTTAAATATATGTATAGTTATGTAGAACAAGTGGGGCAGATGTACTTGAAACTGATGAACTTGATTAAGTACTTGATAAACATCTTCTGGGGATAAAACATGGTCAGAGCACGCGACGTCGTAACCCCTATCATAGGATTCATACTTGTAGGTTTCAGTATCTACGTATTTCTATCAGCATTAAGGCTAATGATTATACGTGATG
>JAADCY010000044.1 GCA_013154205.1 Thermoproteota archaeon
CCTGGGGGACAAGATACATCTACATAGACACATCACAGCAAAACCGACACTACCTAACAATACAAACCCGAGAAAACCAAGCAATAATCCAAGCATGGAAAGACTACCACACAATAGCAAAACCAATAACAATAAGGATAGGAGAGGGTCAAAAACAGGGTGCCTTAATATGAATGGATGAGTGGTAATCAGTATTAGTAAAAATAAATAATTTGTTATAGCGCATTTTTGTAGATTGCCTTTTAAGTGCATATTTCTTCTAGTATTGCTCTTGATGTTGTGACTACCGCTTCGAACGGTTTTATTGCTTCATGTATTTGTTTTCCTTTCATTACAGCCCTGTATTCTGGATATCCTTTACTGAAATCTATTTCGAACTCGCCGACTACTTTGTCGTATTCTTCTGTTTTAGATACTGCTGTTCCTGTAGCGTATCTTCCATATACTGTGCCGTGCATTCTAGATACTGTATAGATATATGATTTCTTAATTAGTCCCCTGACAATAAACCGTGATGGGTCGCCGTGAAGGTTTACACCTAGAGCTCCGCTCATAGTGTTGACGTAATATCTGAATTTATCTGTATCCATGTTGCACTTGTTAAGCTTGTCTTTGTATATTATTCTTAGTTTTCCGCAGTAGGCGTTGCTGAGCGGTATACCTATAAGATATCCTGGAAGAAAACCTATGAATAAGCCTATTAGGAACCCGACGATAGAGTAGACTAGCCCGGTAGGATTTAGTCCGCCATAATATAAGCCGCAAAGACCTAAAGCTAGTCCTATGAAGGGTATTGGTAGAAATCTGCTATACCAGTATTTCTTAGCTATCTTTCTTGCATGGCTATCAATGTACTCCCAATTATCTGATTCGAGTATTTTCTCCCCCATCTTCACACCCTATAAAGGTATCTTGATATCCCTGTGGTTTTAACAAAAGTATTTTTCACATGGAAAAATAAAAGAATTAGGTATTAGCATTTAGGAATGTACTACAGGCTTAGTAATTTACATTTATTATGAATTTTTCTTGGCCAAACACTATATTCTACTATTACTTGTTAATGTATACATTACTGGATTCTTAATGTATTCCTTATCGCATCCTGGACACATTCCTTTCTGTCTCATTTTCTTACATAAATACATCTTATAGTTACGTTTGGTGCCTCTTAGTCCGTAGAGGTATTCGACCTGGTAACGTGTAATTCTCTCTTTATAGTCTTTCACGTGTTTAGCGAAGAATTCTATTATTTTTTCTTTGTCGTAGCCTATCCATTTGAGGTATAGTACTAGTGCTACTCTTTCTTCATGTTTGAGATACCTTGTTTTCATCATGGATTCTATAATGTTTTTGATGCATGGTGGAATTAATGGGTGGTTGACTAGTTCTTCTATGTTGTCTGGAGGTGAAAACCTGTGTTTTCTATAGTTTCGCCTAATTCTTCTTATTTTCTTTATTCTTATATCTGGAAGAATGATTTCATTAACTTCTACCGTGCTGGGGTCGAGTGGTTCGAACAGGTCCCATCTGAATTCTTCTACTCTCAGCTTTTGGGGGTAGATGATTCTTGTAAACCTTCTATGTAATTCTCCTGTTTTCTTGTCTTGTTTAACATTGTATGTATATGGTATCCTGTCGAGCCTATTCCATTGTAGCATGGATGTGTCTGATAGTTGTTTGAGCTTATGTGGTAATAATGTTCTCCATATTAACTGGTATCCCTCCCAGTTAGTAGGTTTTCTCAGCGGTACTACTATATGTGCTCCCTTGAAACCTGACCGTACTATTATGGCGTCGCATCCATACTTCTCTTTGAGATATTCGGCGAATTCGAAAGCTTTACTAATAGCTTTGCCAAGGTCTTCCTTGCTGTCGAAATCATATACTATTCTATCGTACAGCATTTTCTCTGGGCTTAGGTCGTCTATATAGGCAGGTGTAAAGCCTATGCCGTAAAACATGTTGAGCATCCTGAATTTCCTGAAGTACTCATCAAGTACTAGTATAACGCCTTGTAATGTATATGGGTCTCTATTCTTCTTTCCCTGTCCACGGGGGTCTCCTACTGAGTAGAAGAACTCCCGTATGCAGTCCACATCTAGGGGGCCTCTCCACCACTTCCTGATAAATGCTTCGAAGACCGGCCTGTACCCCATGCCGGCTACACCTCTTTATTTTAGCGCAAGTGCATCATATGCATCATCAGGGTTCCAACAAATTTTCTGTTTGGAATAAGGAAAGGATTTTGAGCTTGGAACAGGTATTTTGTTAGAAATGTTATGATGCATATGATGCAGCTCAGTCCTTAGACAGTTTTTGATGCGTAGCATCCGGTGTCTCCAGTTTACCAATAAGGTTCTCAGCAGCTTTCCGGTCGCTAATCTTGACCCCCAAGTAGACCCGGACATTTCTTCCCAATATTCTCCTCTGCTTGCTCCTGATGCCGAAGAGCTGTCCTAATCTCTGAGTAAAGATATGCTGAAGTACAGTCTCAATATTTTCACCTTCACCACGTAGCTTCTTAGCATAAACCGTGTAAAGACTGTATAGGTCTTTCTTAACTACGTAGCCACTAGTGTCTAGCTCTATTAGTCCATCATCTATCATTGCTTTGATTACTTTGTATACTGGCTCGCTCCTAGATAGCCACTCTTCCCTCGGGTCCTTGGTGCCCTGCTCCGTGAAGCCTTTCCTTAGCATGACTAGGCGGAATGCGTAGAGAGCCGCTATTATTATGCCCTCTACCTCGTCCTCGGTAAATGTTTTCTTGAA
This sequence comes from Thermoproteota archaeon, assembly GCA_013154205.1. GTDB lineage: Archaea > Thermoproteota > Thermoprotei_A > Sulfolobales > Desulfurococcaceae > JAADCY01. The sequence continues at coordinate 2,776 of JAADCY010000044.1, forward strand.
GAATTGTGGGTCTTGCTGGAATCTGTTTGGGAACTCTATAACTATCCAGCGCCGCCAAAAAGCATATGTATCCTCAGTAACCTTCGGTAGCTCGTTTGCAGTGAAAATCATTTTTGCGTAGATAGTAGTGGTGTAAGGGTCCTTGTATTTCCGCTCGACCAATATTGGGTCCTCGCCAGTTATCTGCTTGAACAGGGCTGGGTTGAATGGTCCTTGAGCGGGTTCGCTTGCTATGTTGGCGAGCTTATCGACTAGCTCTGCTGCCGCAAATCGGTTAACCCTTGGGTCTAAGTCACGAAGGCTTAGGGAGGATATATTATGTTCTCCTAGTATTACTCTCAATAGTTTGATGAATGTTGATTTTCCATTACTTCCATTGCCTAGGAGGAGCACTGCCTTATTGAATGGATATTCGTGCGGATATAGTGTATAACCTATTATTTCTAATAAGAGAGCCACGCGGGGTTTAGCCTCATTCTCAGTCTCATCTGGGTGCTTGACCCATCCGAGGAATGCCTTGTAGCTTTTGGGCGCCAGAATCTTAAACACTTCTATCAGCTGGTTCATGGTACTGGGTGGGATGTACTTTTCAATGCCCTGTCGCGCACTTCTTAGCTTCTCAGTGTTTATTCTATGAGGTATCCAGTGGAGAATCACCATGTCCGGTCCGGGGCTGGATAATGCATTTTCTAGGTCTCCAGTAGTCAGGAACTTGTCCCAGTCAAACACTTTATCGCAGAACACCAGTTTCTTCTGCTCGTAGCGGTGAACCTCATAGGTTCGCCTCTTAATTTTCGCTATTGCCTCCTCTATGACCCACTTTGTCGTCTTGGCTCTAAGCTCTAGGGAATCAGCAACGAATCCTTCTATCTCTTTCTCTAGTTCCCTTTCACATTTCTTGTATATTCCTTTATTCTTATCGTAACAGTAGATGCCTATCTCAGCTTCTCTATTGTCATCTGTGTAGAATGTTTTTATATAGTGTTTCTTCAGCATTTTCTCTGCTATTTCATCAGCTAATGCTTCCCTATCGCTAACTCGTGGCACATTGGCTACTCCTTTCTTTAGTATTGTTTCTGCTATTCTTTGTTGCAGGATAGCTTTCCAGTTTTTTGTCAAGGACCTCAGTATATGCTTGAACGTATCGTCGAGCTCTAGCGTGTCTATATCGCTTGTATCTTTAATCTCGCCTACGCCCAAGTTCACAATCTTGCCATTACTGTCTCGTGTCCATATGCTGAAGCTCATATTCTGCTTTGTCTTCTCGATGAATACTACATATTCGTCACTTATCTTTCCAATAATACTCTGAGGCGAAAGGTTTATTATTTGAAGCTTTTTCCTAATAATTCTTGGATAGCCTATTTCCGTATAGGCCACCCTTAATACCCCTCCCCATATTGTAATTGCTTGAATCTAGGAATGCTCGTCTACGATTACGATGTACGCTTTTATCTTCTTGTTATTCTTCCTCACGTTTTCCCATATCTCGCCATACTCTAGTGGCAGGTAGATTATCCATCTATTTCCCATCCTAACTATTCTGCGCGGGGGGATGAATATCAGGCTAGGTATTACTTTGATATCTTCAGCCATGTTCTTCACCCGTGCTATAGAATCGCGGTAGTATTTAATTTTTGGTATACTAACACTATTACGGTGTTATTCTCGGCCGGTTCATGGTTTCCTCTGTCACCGGTTTACTAACACATCTATTTTTGTTCATCTATAACTGTTCCCGCTGGTTTTTAGTTAAGAAAAATAATTTAGTAGGAATGTCTTGTATGTCTCGTATAAGAATCGTCCTACTATGTTTTTATAGTAGTTCATTTTTAGTTTACCTATTTTTTCATTTTCCCAATATTGTATGTACTTCTCCATGTATGTTAGTATTCCTGCTTTGCTTTGCAGGCTTAGTAGGTGTTCCAGGTATTCTGCTATTTTTTCTAGTGTTTTAGATTCGAGCATTAGGATTTCCCTGTCTTGTGGTTTTACGTTCTTGATATGTTTTATTATTTTTGAGCCGTGGCGTAGTTCGCTTATGTATTTTTTAACGTATTCTTTGTGTTCTTTTTGGCTACCTGCTGCGTAGAATACGTATGTGTATGCGAATCCAGCGATTATTTTGAGTAGGAATGATGTGTATTCGTATAGTATTCTTCCGAGTGTATAGAAGCAGTTCATGTAGTCGTCTATGAGTTTTGCCGGGTATCCCATGTTTTTAAACAGTAAGTTGTTTTCAAGTAGTAAGTAGATGATGTAGCATTCTTGGAGGAGTTCTTTGAGTGTTTCTCTTGGTATGTTCATTATGTCGGTTATGTGTTGGAGTGAGATTATGCTTGAATCTACGAAGTTTTTAATTATTTTGAGTTTTTTGATGGGTATGCCTTTGCATTCTGTGTTGGTGTTGTTTTTGTCGTTGATGCATTCCAGTAGTTCTTTGACTTCTTCTCTTTCGTCTTCTGGTACGCCTTTATTCTCGAGCTTTTTTTCTAGGCGTTTTGTTCGCTGAAGGAATAATAGTGCTGGGATGGAGAATACGTGGCATTTTCTGGTTCTCGGCTTGTAGTATATTAGCCCGTTGTGTTTGAGCGCTGTTAGTATTTGGCGTAGTACGTTTTGTCTTTTGGCTTTTTTCGCTAGTTCTACTAGTTCTTGTTTTTTGACTATTTCTTCTGACGCTATTTTCGAAATAATCATGCGTGTGAATGACTTGGCTGGTCTTCCATGGTAAATGCTTCCCAGAAATGCTATGTAGTCGCGGAACTTTTTTTGGACCCGGTACCCCGTCATAATTTATCCCCTCATTAGTTTGTGTGAGTATAACTTATTATTAATACTAACGCGCAATAATAAATAAATGGAAGAGGCGAAAACCCTTGAGAAACCAAACACAACCCCAAAAGTTCGAGCCATCCACCACCCTGTACTACTGTGTGAACATGGGGAACGGCTTGGGTCGAACTCGGGTTTGTTTACTGTGGGGGGTGAGCAAATAGTGTCTGCTAAAACTATTAGTGGTGGTGTAGCTGGAAAGAGTAATAGTAAGAGTCACTGTAGTGGACAAGCCAGTGTCTCGACAACGAAATATGTCATCACACTATATCCCAGCACTTCAACAAAACTATTCGTTAAAATCCATGGCCCCCCAAGACACGTAGTATCCATCTCGGAGGAAGCCTTCCCCTACACTATCGCTAATTTAAACATACTGCCCAGACAAGGCAAAGCACCTTTCCAGGCAGAAATAATAATTACAGCCAAGAACACCGCCAAGCCAGGAACCTACACATGGAAACTAAAAATAACCGACGAAACAACTAACACAGTACTAGCAGAAAAACAAATAATCATCATCATAAAGCCCAGAAACCACTACACAGCCAAACTACAAGGAATAAATAAAATATACAGGAAATACGGAATACAAGCAGCACTATGGACAGCAATAAAGAAACTATACCCAAACGGAGCAACATTCAAACAAATACACACACTCTACAAACACATAACACAAAACAACAACGTAAGCAAAGGCACAGTAGGAAACACACTATCAATAATGCTCAAGAAAAAACTACTAGTAAAAATAAACAGAGGAAAATACAGAGCAATAAACCTAAACCAAACAATAGCACTATCAAGAATAAACACCAGCCGCGTAAGATACCCATGGCAAACACACAGAGCAGCAAACAAGAAGAAAACAAAGAAAACACTCCTACAAACAAATACAAACCTCATCCTAGACATCCTACCAAAACCAATCCAACGAGCATACATTCGAGCAAAAGAAATCACCAAACAACACGGCCCACTCACAGGCCTCTACTTCATGCTACACACCCTCCTAGGCGCGAGACAAACAGGCCACCTCCTACTATGGCTAGACGAACTATTCATCATACTAGAACGTAAAACCGGGTTCTGCCACCACTACTACTCATACATACTATGCAGACTACTACACCTACTAGGACTCGAAGAAGGAACATACTACAACCCAGAAGACCCAGAACACAGAAAAGCAAGAAAAACAGCCCAAAAATACATTAGAAAATACTACGGCAGCCACCAAAACGCTAGAAGACTACACTACATGCTTAGAGAAGAAGACCTAATATGGAGCGACAACAAAGTCTACACAATAAAAATCTACCACTACACAGAAACAATAGGAATAGAAATATATGATTACAAAGGCCAAGAACTCCTATACACCAATGGAGTACAAGCCAACAAAACACCAGTAAAAATAGAAACAATAACCTCAATGCCCTACCACCACATCCGCAAGAAAAACGAAGAAACCTATTTCCACAGACCCTCAAACATATACTAGACCAGCCGAAAACACAGGAAAACCTATATCATATTATATTATAATAAAACACATACACCAAAACCATAGCGAACCTAAAACAAAAACAACAAACCCCATAAACCAAACACCAATCCATAAAAAGGGGGCCGCAAAATACACTAGGAAAAACAGGACCCCCACTACAAAGCTATTATACAATAG
>JAADCY010000220.1 GCA_013154205.1 Thermoproteota archaeon
TGTTCATAATATGAACCTCTCTGGGCCAGATTTGTTATTTATGTATTTGAGTAAAATAATATATAAGTTTTAAAACCGAAAAGATTATATATCACATATATAAATCCTTCCATCAAAAGTATGATATAACAATCAATCGTTTAAACAACTAATTATATAACAGCATAATACCCAAAAAAGTGGGAAATTGTTTTAAATTAACCAGGTAAAACTTGTGAAAAAAGCATTAATTTAACTATGATTTACCTATACCTTTTCTAGAACAATTATGGCAGCAATTTTACGTAATCCGTGTAGATTCCTGCGATCATACCATATCTCTGGAAGATCCTAGCCGTACTACCATCTCCGCGAGTAATGAAGACCCTTCCCTTGATATATGCGTCCGAAGATGATAACACGATCACATCGGCTGTATATAATTTCCCATTTATAGATATCTTGATATCCTTACCAAATATCATTAGTGTGATCATGTTCTGTGTATAAAGAATGATCGTTCCATAAACCGGTTTATCATAGCTCTGACGCAATGATATTGATATTCTTGAATTCTTAATACTCCCACGGTAGACCAGGCCTTCTCCATTATCATTGAATATGACGGCAAAACCACTATTCTTCGTAATTATGGATATATATCCGCCTAGCGATTTTAGACCAGTAGGTCCAATAGCAGCCGGTGTATCCCTGAGGAACACATGGCTTATATCCAATACTTTCTCATAGATGTCTCCATTGTTACCATTATCTACAGGTAGTCTACCTGCTTTTTCGATAGGTCCTCCTCTCTTATACCATATTGGAAATATACCACCAGTTACATTATAGGGTCCTACACCGAAGCTCCTTGTAACAATATATCTATACTTTATGTCAAGAAGACGTGGATAGTCGAACAGGTATGCTTCGTTGTACATCATTTTCATAATGACATTAGAGCCTAGGAATTTACCTACATAGATCCTGCTCCTATATCCGTCGATTCCGTATAAAGTAGAATATGCTCTGTATATATCTTCTTTGTTAAATACAATGTTTGGTCTAGTTATGCTTATGTCTGATATAGTGAAGTAATATAATGCTATATCAGTTCTACGGACGTAAATACCTGTTATGCCAGTGAAGTAGTATGATGATATAGATGATTTTGTAATACTGAAATACCTTATAGTACCTTTTGCAAAGGTCTGTATTGGGTCGCTACTACGATAGTATCTGTATGAACCATATGACCTAATTTTAAGACCTTCGAACTGTGCCCAAAATATTACCGTATGATCGTCTATCGGTTTAGGATTGAATTTCATTGAGAATGTACCTATATAGTATGAAGCCTTATTATCTTCGTATCCGTAGAATTTAAGATCCGCGCCAATAACATCAATACCTGCATAGTGATATTTATTATTATACCGGACATGCGATGTTGTCTGTATTTTTGGCGAGTAGTTGATTATGAGTTTTCCTAAGCTAAAGGATTTAAGTGATCTAGCATATAACCCTTTGAAACCAGTATATGAGTATGTATTCACTTCTCCTCCAACATTTATGACGAGAGAATCACCGGTCACACCGATCCTTTCGTTATAATTCAATCCATCATCATCAATGTAGATCGCCGTTAAGTAACTTATGTAGAAAGCAACATTCACATATACGTTCTTGAACACTATTTTTGTTGCATTAAGTATTACTATGCCACGGTAATCACCGCTTGCTAAGTTTAAAGTCGTTCTACCTGTTATAACTACTGTTCCATGTTCGCCATTGATAATGTAGGTTTCAGTAATAGTGTCAGGTAATGTCACATGTTTTACTTTTGGTGGGTCATTATTAGGATCGCCTGAAGGGGGAATAGGTCTTCCACGGGGTGGTCGTATTGGATCGATTGCTTGTACGATGGTTGCTGTGCTGGAGAGTACTATGATGCTGATCAGGGCTATTGCTAATATACTCAAGATTACATTACGGAGTTTCATACCTATACATTCACCATGTCGAGTTTGTCTAAGAATTGAGTTGCTGTTTTTAAATGGTTTCTGCAGATTTTTTACATAAGGTTTAAATAATAGATCTGTCCAAGCAAAGAAGATATTCAATTATCATTTACAAACAATACTTAATTCCTTTTTAAGGAGTCCTAGTTCTTCAAGTATAAACTTTAATTGTCTCAAATACCGAAGATCTTCTTCTATTAAAACGTATTGTTTTCTCGCCTCATTACACTCCTTCTTTTCTAATAGGATCCTTGTCTTCATAATACGGGCCCATACTATTATTTCGTATTCTTCCCTACTTTTTGGTTTGAACACGAGTATTTCATCAATAATCCTCTCGGCTTCGACGTATTTCTTCATTCTGTATAGAAGGGATGCCATTATGAGTTTTGAGAAATACCGTGTATAGTTATCCTTTACCATTTCTGATAATTCATATGCTTTTAAGGCATAATGTTCTGCCTTTTCCAGGTCGCCCTTATACATGTAGATGTTTGCCAGCCTACCATGTATTCTTGCTTCTAGCTCTAGTTTCTTATGCTCGGGCAATTCCTGTATTTCACGCAGTAGTTTTAAATAATGACCGAGCGCTTGTTCTACCTTTCCTTTCGATTCGAGTTCATATATGATCTTGTTGAGCTTGTATTCAAGTATTCTAGCCTTAATATTCTCCAGCATCGGTTCTCCTCCTTTTCACTGCTCGGTAAAACTTATTATCGACTTTTTGCACTCTTCTATTATAAATGTAATAATCTATATAGACGTAAATTAAGTACATATGTCTATTTATGCTAAATAGGAGAATGTAGAGGGGCTGGGACCATGCAGATTTTATGGTTGATTTTGAGTATTTTGGCCGCGTTCTTCGTGGCCTGGAACAATGGATCGAACAATGCACCGAACTCCATAGGTACAGCTGTAGGTGCCGGTGTACTCAGCGTTAAGAAAGCGTTAATGCTGGCAGCCATAGCGAGTTTTCTGGGTTCGATCAGTCTCGGAATATATGTTACAAATACCGTGATGCATGGAATCGTGAACACAATGGCTATCCAGAGCAGCGTAGTGATCAAAGGCATGATAGCGGTTCTAATAGCGACTGGTGCATGGACATTATTCAGCACTTTCCTCAAGGTACCTATGAGCGTACACGTATGTATAATCGGTGGCGTAATAGGTTTTGGATTAGCCGTTGGTTCGTCGTTCATTAGCTGGGCAACAGTCATCAAGATCTTGATAGCATGGGCGATAGTGCCTGTAGCTGCCATTGCGATAGCTTATGGATTATTCCATGTATTCCATAGATCTTTTAAGGACCCATCAGTAGCCAAGATCTCAGTGATCATAGCGTCCTACATGACTGTAGCTACACCCACGATACTGATCTTGTTGAAAACAGCTACAGTATCGGATATAGTCTACGTAACCATAGTATCGATCATTATCAGCACAGTAGCAACCATATTTATCTACAAGTACTGGCTACACAGAGTCAGCAAAGGCGGCGATCCCGTTCACGAGGCATCAAGAATACTGCTAATCATGGCGGCACTCTCAATGGCGTTTTCCTTCGGCTCAAACGATGTCGCCAACTCTGCGGGACCGTTAGCAGCAATCCTCTACGCATTAAACGTGGGCAAACCACCATTAGTAATATGGTTCGCTCTGATAGTGGCAGCTATAGGTTTATCAGCAGGAATTGCTATGTGGGGCGCCAAGATTATAGGTACTATTGGAGAGAAGATCACGCCTCTATCTCCATTGACAGCATATGTTGCACAGATGTCTGCAACGCTGACAATGCTCGTAGTTTCAAGGCTTGGCCTCCCGGTTTCGACCTCAATGGCCATAGTGGGCGGAGTAATGGGAGTAGGGATCTCAAGAGGGATCAAGAATGTTAACCTGAGGCTTATAGCCAGGATATTCGGTGTATGGCTCATAGCACTGCCCATAACGATATTTGCAGGCTATATATTAACAATTGTATTCGTCAATTACCTACCGTGAAATTGCTGGTTTAGAAAAACTAACCTTTCTCATGAGTTATTCAAAAATTGTGAGTCAATTTTATATTTGGAACAAGTAATTATTAGGAAATGGGATTTAGAATGATAAGCAATAATGTGAGAGTAACTAATAATGCAGAGCAGGTAATCGAACAACTGAAGAATACTGATTTCATAATCACAAATCTTCCATACGTCACACGCATAGACAAAGGCAAGTTAGAACTCACATTTCAAAGAGCGCTGATCTTTAGGTTCAAGGACAGGTATACAGCCGAAATAGAGAAGTTCGACGAGGAAAACAGGGTTATGATAAAATTAAGAGGTCAGAAAAGCTATATTGAGATCGAGTTTCTACCAGTCGACGGCACTGTAAAGTACTTCATCGATTACACAGGGCCGCGTCGATGGATTGTAAGGAAACATTTAGAGAAAATACCATTATCACTCATAATGAGAGCCGATAAGATCTCCGGGAGAAAAACCAGTGTATTTGCTAGTACAGATTATTCGGAGAAACTATCAAGATTCTCATGGGTATCACGAATAATAATGAAGTCATTACTGCTCTATAGGGCGAGACTAGATATTGATAAAGGCGGGCTACTGCACTCCGTCGAAGAAGTGATCGCCCAGATAGAGGATGCTAGAAAATACAGGGCTCTCTACATATCCGGTGAATCCGGGAAGAACAAGTTCAGACTGCTCTTCATAAACGGCGAACTAGTTGGTAAGTATGTTATCCTTGACGGGAAGGAGTATTTCGACGAAGAACATCTTAAGATGTATGAGGGATCGACAAGGATCAGAGTATACGGCATTATAGATGAGAAAATCCTTGAGGCCTAGAACCATGAGCATCAAGATACATAAGCCATACTATATCTACCAGGATAAGAACCACGCCTTCATATGGCTAGGCCTTGATGAGGCGGAAGCCGAGAAAGGCATCCTGACAAATCAATACATGATAGTGGATCATGGAGAAGCAATACTGCTCGACCCTGGAGGGTACTATGTAGTGGAGAGAGTAGTTGAGAACGTGGAAGAAATAATCGATCCAGACAACGTCAAAGCATTATTTTTCACCCACCAAGACCCAGATGTGGTTGGAAGTCTCAACATATTGTTAGATGCTTTCCCCGACGCCAAGATCTATATCTCGGAGTTATGGATACGGTTCCTACCACACCTAGGGACACTATCACTGGACAATATTGTTGGAATACCTGACGATGGTATGGAGATCAAGATAGGAGGGGTAAAACTAAAAGCGATACCAGCACACTTCCTCCACAGCCCCGGCAACTTCCATCTCTACGACCCGGTAGCAAAGACCCTGTTCACAGGGGATCTAGGAGCTGCAATATATCCTAGAGGAACATGGTACTTGTTCGTAGAAGACTTCATAGAACACTCCAAACTCATGGAGGCATTCCACAAGAGATACCTGCCATGCAAATCCGCGATAGAGAAATGGCTCGAAAAAATCAGAGATCTAGACATACAGGTTATAGCGCCACAGCACGGCGCGATATTCGAGGGAGAAAATGTGAAGAAGTTCATAGAATGGCTTAAAGAACTAGAAATAATCGGCATAGACTTAGTCTAATTCGAAGGAAAGGCGGTGTCCACAAGAAATCCTCCACCGCTCCACGTGTTTCACCAGTACAGTTTTGTCTTTTATCGAACCTTAAAATTAAGCACAGTTTATATTTCTAGGAAATCATTACTAGTAATTAGTCGAGGCAACGGATCATGGCTGTTAATACATTGGCCCGTAAGATACAGCAAGCAGGTAAACTCGGTATACCTGGGCTGGCAGCCAAGATCTACGAGAAAATCGCTGGATACAAATTGATGAGCCGACTGCACAGCTTGGTTATCGAGCGATTAAATCTTGGAGAAGGAGTTAATTATGTTCTCGATGCTGGCTGCGGTCCTGGTCATCTCCTATCAAAACTACTGGATCTGAAGAAGAAGTCGCTCTATGCTATCGGGCTCGATGTTTCGCCGGAAATGGTTGTTCTGGCGAGGAAAAGGCTTCTAGCTTGTGAAGGTCCTGGAGTATCGGATGTTGTTGCTGGAGACGCTATGAGGCTTCCATTCAGAGACAATGCATTTCATCACGTGGTATCTACAGGTGTCCTTCACCATATTCCTTCGCCCAGAGATTTCTTCTTGGAGATCCTTAGGGTTTTACGGAGAGGAGCAGTAGGCCGTGTATATGAGTTTTCGCCTGATACGCCTTGGCGTAAGATCAAGGAGTTTTCCAGAAAAGCTGGTGTAAGCCCGTTATTGATTAAGATCGTGAGTTCTCTCCATGGGATCCCCCGCAGAGAATATGTGGAGGGATACGTGAAGAAGGCACTAGAAGGGATCAATTATAAGGTCAACTTCATATGGGTCGCCACAGAAGTAGAGCTAAGGAAAACATGAAAGTCTAGTCTCCGCCATATAAGGGTGAACTACCTTGAGGTATGCCTTAATGAACCTGCTTGCCTGCCCTATGTGCAGGCATTTCCCACTAAAACTATATGTCCTAAGAGAATCTATTCGTGAGAAAAACTATGACGTGGATAAGCCCTTCTGCGATCTTTACTGTGCCAAGAACAACATGTTCATAGATAATAACAAGCAGATAGAGCTAGACTGCAATGAATGCGTTAAACACGATATATTATCAGGAATAATAGTCTGCCCAAAATGCAATAGATGGTACCCAATCATAAACGGTATACCGTTGATGTACCCAGACGAGAAGAGAGAGCTTCCCAAAATCAAAAAGATGATCAAGGAATTCTTAGTAAAACATTATGATGAAATACCTCTGGAGCTGAAACGTGTTTGTTCAATAGATTAAAATAAAATAGGTATAATGGATGAAAAATAATGGAGTATCAACTTAGCTATTACAGGAGTATTTTTACATAATATATCTTCGCCGAGCTGGATCTTAGAGAATTTCTTTATGGAATTCTGTTAAAATTCCATAACTACCAGGTCTAATTAGTACATGGGGCTCTATACGAACACCTCCCTTACCATGAATGTATTGCTTGTATCTTCATCCGCAAAGATATCAAAAAATCTCCACAAAACTATTAAAGATAAACATTACAGAGCACTATGCACGTTTGTATCGAACCTGCCGAGATTTGAACCCTGAACCTCTGGCTCCAGTGACTGACCCTTATAAAGGGATGTCTCGCTAACACATAATAACCTAGACAATTCCG
>JAADCY010000152.1 GCA_013154205.1 Thermoproteota archaeon
TTGCCGGGTTCTTCGGTGTTCCGGGGAGTGTTGTTCATGGTGTTTTCCGTGGCCTGGTGGAGCTTGGTCTCGTCGAGGTTTTTGAGGCGGAGGTTAAGGGGAGGGGGCGTAGGCCTAAGCTGTACAGGTTGACTAGTAAGGGCGAGGAGCTCGTTAGGATAGAGTTTCATGGGGAGAGGGCTGGTGGCCCGGAGCATCGGAGGATTATCGAGGGGGTCGTGGAGAATCTCAGGCTTGATCTGGGTGTCTGGGCATGGGTTGACACAGGGGAGGATGTCTCGGCCGAGTTGCCCGATATTATCGTGATTCCGCCTAATGGGTATGATAGGTGGGGTCTCGATAAAATATTGTTTGTTGAGGTTGAGACCCGGCCGAGCAGGGATCCGGGCAAGGTTAAAAAGTATATTGAGAGGGCCGCGAAGAGCCGGGCTGGGATACTCTTTGTTGTGGATGAAAAATACCTGGATTACATCAGGGGGTTCGGGGCCGAAGCATCTACCCCTGACAGCATTGTCGACGCCGTTAAGAGTGTTCTTGGCTTGTAGGCTCTAATTCTATAACTGTTTTTCCTTTCTCCAACAGCTCTCTTCCTTTCTCGGTTATCTTGTAGAGCTTCCAGTTTGCCCTCTTGGCTACGGGTTTTACTAGGCCTAGCTCCTCCATTATTATCATGGAGCCGAAGACCAGGTACCGGGAAATCTTCAGGTCTCTCTCCACCTGTATAGGCATGGCAACCTCTTTCTCGGCCAAGTAGCCCAGAATGCTCCTAACAACAGCCACCCGCACCACCACAACTATGAACCAAGGAAACAATCATAGTTACATACCAATAACAAACCGTGTCCAAAAACACATGTAGCTCTCTGCTTCTTTAGAAGTCGTTAAGGCTTACAACCAGAATATAAACTGGAGTATAAACTAGGGTACAAACTCCAGTATAAACAACCGTATAAACACGGATAAGCACGTATATCAAAACTACATAGGGAACTGTTTAATGGAATAAATGGAGTATTCAGACACGGACAGAATATAAATAACATATACTATGTCTTATAAGCCTAGTGTTTAAGCAAAAGAACACTAATATAAATACTTATACAGCAACAATATATGATATACAGTGTAATGTAAATAAATGGACACAAAAATACGTTCCAGTTAACACTTCATCATCAAACCGCAAAGAACCAGCCCACATGTTTAGGAGAGGGTGGCCTATTTATAAATGCCTGGTATCTTATTGGTGATGGGGCGTGGTGCGTAGGAGGAGGTATGGTTATTCTAGAAGACGTAATAGTGATTTGCCTCTGTCTTTTTACATTGGGTTGATGATCGGGTTTTTCTTTGGTGTGCCTCAAGGTACCTATCTGGCTTCGGTGCAATCCATGGGCAATGCTGCTTGGCAGTTGGCTTGTGTTATGGGTGGTATATCTTTTGCTGTGGGTATTTTGTCTTTTATTGTAAGATACTACCACTACTTGGAGAAAGGATGGATAAGTACAGCGATACGCTATGCAAGTTATAAGGTAACAAATATTGTTCTCTATGCAATAGTTGATTCGTTCGCATCGGTGATGGGTTACGCTTTAGGAGTAATTATCGGAGAAAAGCTATAGTGATGCTCTACAGCTGACTAGTACTTAATCTTTAAACAACAAAACTAAACTCTTTACTTTCACAGAGATTTTTTCTGCATGTTCTATACTTCTAGCCCCTAGTACTACTAGTTTTCCATTATGTGTAAGCATTATTGTGGCGCTGTTTATCTTTGCTATTAGGTATGGCCTGTAGTTCGGGTCGTAGATACCGCCCAGCCTCTTTGAGGCTTCTCTGAGGTCTATTGTTCCGCCCAGCTCGGTCCTGGCCGTTACATTGACTATCTTGTACTCCTCCGGCTCTGCTCCCAGACCGTATCTGTTGAGAATGCCGACTAATTCCTCGATAGTATTTTGGACCTCTTGGCCTTTTCATGCTTTCCTAGGAGGTAATAACCTACTTATTATTAGTTATTCCTTCGATGAATATTAAGGATATAATGTAACTATGTGCCTAGACAAAGTTTTGAGTTTTTGAAAAGATATAATTTTTCAAGTATTTAGTTTGCTATTTTGATAACTAATTCAGAAACTATTTTATTGCTTGTTTGTGTTTTGAGACCATATATTCATATATTTTGGTTATATAGTAGTAGACTACAAATAGTGCTATTGGTATTGCTGATATCCATATGGAGGGTATGTCTCCGGGGTACATTACCCCTATATTAGTGGTTGGTTGTACTGTTCTAAATAATGAATTAGCGAAGCTCATCCCCCAGAACATCACAGATACGAATACTACAATCACAATTATAATTTGTATCACCGTAGATTTCCTCCTGGTCAAAGACTTATCAAGTTGGCGAGAAAGAGCTTCACTTAGTCCCAGATCTAAAGTTATTAAGATGAGAGGAATCAATAGGAATATGTACATTACAGCTCTGCCAATACTTACTGGATACCTGAACAGGTTGAATAGCACGAATGCTGTTGAAATGAGAGACAAAAAAGCTATGAAGTAGCCTATAAGCCTTCTCAACCAGTACTCACCTCAATAGTATTAATCCATATTCCAGAATCGCTGTCTAAGTTATAAAAGTTAAATCTTCCTCCAGCAGATGCTACTCCCCCGAGCCATCCATCTGTCTCAACATATGCACAGCCATATATATTATAGTGACCCGGCTCAACATAGTATTCTAATGTCACTACAAATGTTTCGTCTCTAAATGTTTTTTCTTTGCCATCGAACGGCGGTGCAAAGCTATAACTTTGAGAGGTCAATTCCGCTATTGTTACTGTTTTCCTGTAGGTCTTGCCAGTATCAATATTGTATAAATAGATGTACAAGTCCAGTTTTGCATGAGCATAAGCAGCTCCTGTCAAAGGCGGCACTCCAGAACCAGCAGCTGTTCTTATTGTTCCGTCAACTTTGAAGTATATTTTCACCTTGACTTTAACAGTTGAAGATGTTGCATAAATAGCTTTATTAGTCATCAATGGAACGAGTGTTATCTTCACCTTTTGTTGTGAAAGTTTCAACAATTCTTTCTCAATCTCCAGTAATTGGCTCTTCAACTTAGGGTTCCTAGTATGTTTTAGGACGAGTTTAAGAAATGATAGTGACTTGCTCAAACTATGCTGATCTATTGCTGATCTTTCAACATAGAAATACATAGAACTACTTGTCAATATTTGAATGCCGTTAATGCCGATACCTTGGTCTGCCCAAATAACTGCTGCTCCGGATCCGAACGAGCCCATCCATCCTCCATAAGCAGTAATTAAGCCTTTTTGGAGATTAACATTATGTTCGCCTAATCCGCCACCAACTGTCCCTGATACGTATGAGTATGGACTACTGAAACCTATATCATATGGTGGTTTATATAATGTTGTATCAGTTGAATAGAGAACTGGTAACACCATAATGATAAACATTAGAATGAATACTATGCTGGATTTTACGTAGTTAGTTCCCGTATCTAGCCACACCCCTCTAACTCTTTTATATAAATGTGTTGCTATGTACATATATCTGTGCATTCCTTAATACAAACGATATTTATGAACATAAAATATAAATATCATTTTTCCTAATTGATTAAATACTTCAATGACACATAATTGATTAATTCTTCAACTTGTTCTATACTTTTCGCTCCCAATATAACTATTTTTCCTTGCTGGCTGATTACCAGCGTTGAATTGTTTATCTTGACAACTAGATATGGCAGGTAATCTGGATCATATATCCCCCTCATCTTCTTGGCTAGGCTTGATAGATCTAGCTTCCTATTTAGAGCAACATACCCAGTAACATTGACTATACGTGTCTCCACTAAGTTGGTCTTCAACCTATGTTTCATAAGCAGGCTTAGAAAATCTTTAATCGCTCTGTCCAGCTCTTTCCGAGTTCTCGCACTAACTACAACTATTTTCTTTCTGTAGAATAATATTGGGATCTTTTTGATCCTTATCATTGCTCCCCGGAATCGTTTTATTGGTCTTGAGCCCGGGATCTTCTCCAGTATCTCCCTGGGGTCAGGCATGGGGTCTAGTTGCAGGGTTGCCACGATGTTTACTATTTCTATCTTGGGCTTCATTTCTCTTGGGCCTCCACGTGTTTTAGTGCTTTAGATATTGTGCTCGGCGGTACGCCTAGGTGGCGGGATACTAGGCTTATCTTGAATCCTGTCTTGACGAGCGCCACTGCAGCAAGCGTCGTTGGCCGGTGGCCCTGGTGCTTCTTCCTTAGGGTTCTGTACAGCTTTACGGCGGTGATTGCCAGATGGGGCCTGCCGAGCCTGACAGCCAGCCCGGCCACCTGGGCCATGGCCGCATCATCTGTCCGCTCTGGTGCTCCCAGTTGTTCGACGATCCTTCTGTAGGTTCTGTGGACGGCCTTCCTATCCGTGTTGATGAGGCGGGCCAGCTCTGCCGGTACTGGTACTCCGTGGCGCTTGCACGAATACATTACGGCTGCTAGTGCCGAGGAACGGCCTCCGAGCCCGAGCCTCCTCATAATGTTCCCTGCGTCCTCATAGACGTACCTGGGAACCAGGCCCCGGAATAACCGTAGTGCCTCCGGGTCCCGGCGGTACATTACGTGGCATCTACGCCTCCCGGGCCTGTAGCTCCTCCACTCGGGCCCATGATCGATCAGTCTATCTTTTACCACTTCTCCCGTCGACGCATCTATTATTTCTCCCTTAGCCCTGTCCCAGACCGGCATCCCGGGGTCCCCACGGATATTATTTGAAGGGTATTTAAAGCCAATAGTTTCGCCCATCTCTATGCTACAAAAGCCTGTGGAGGGGAATCGGGAAATACACGGGGCTTGGAGGGCGGGAAGCCATGCCTGGCCCTTGTGAAAACTGCCTCGCAATAATAAAGTACATCCGGGACAAAGTAGCCGCCTCCAACAACATAGAGGAGGCCCTCCAGGTGATCGACGAGATAATAGACAACCTCGAGCAGGAGCACGTGGCGAGCGTAGTATCAAGAATAGGAATACGTACAAGAATCAGCTAAACTAAAATAGAATAATATTTTTTCAAAGTTATCAATAATAAGTTCGTAATAAGCTCTCTAGTTTTTCAGCATGTTTGCTACCATATTCTCTTATCATAATATAGAAATCTTTCTCTTTCTCATCAAAGTAGTCTTTTATATTTGAAATATATCGTAAATAATCTCTTCTTAACAGCTCATCTGTAGTTTTAATAATTTTAATAAATTCTAGTATATTTTCACGTAGTTCTTTATCGTTTAATTCTAATTCTTGGGCTATCATTTCAAACTCCTTTAATTCTAACTCCTTAATGTGTTGATCTTTCGTTTCATCCGTAATTGTAGGTGTTATCATTTCGATGATAAAGGGATCCATGGGTTCTAGGATTTCAAACAACTGATTTTGGATTTTCCAAGTAATTCTTTTACCTGGAATTTCGTCAAGAAGAGCAAGAAATTGACTATACGTGATTGATAGTTTTAAATAAGTTTTTAGTAATAAACCTAGAGGCGTACCAGATATAGCTTGTTGGCTGTCATGTAGTATGTATTTTAAATAACGTAGGTGCATGTCTAAGTAATTTATTAGAAAACTTGGATCTGTATAAAGTTTTGATTTATACCTAATAAGTTCTTCTACCTCCTTTAAATAGAAAATATCACCTTTATTAAGTCCAGATTTAGTACACCTGGTTACAACATATTCCTCGTAATTTCCGATTTTTCTTCCTTTAAGATCCCATATATAAGCAAGTCCACTCGATGTAAAATTAGTTGATCCGTAATACTTTATTGTATAAACAGCACTCGCTGTATTATGTATGTCATGATATATATGATAATATATGACAAATTTAGCATGATTAAGAAACGCACAAACTGGTTTAGACGGATCATAAACTATTACATAACACTTATCTCTGAGATAATCCACAGCCTTCTGTTGTAGTTTTCTCATACTTGTTCTATTATGTTTTCCTCGTCCTCCAGGAAAATATGATGGAGCTGTGGTCCTAATTAAACATATAATTTTTCTAGGATCTATACTACATATGTGTTTTATCCTATCAAGTAATCGGATACCTTTATACTTAACATAAGGTGATATAATCAGACTTGAAATATATAATACATTAAATGTGTTTTGCTTAAAGTCGATAGATCCTCTAAACATATTTTCAACGACTGACAATGTTCTGTTTAAGTCCTTTAAGGCATTATCCTCATACGAGTGTTTTATTATCAAAGTAAATCACCAACTTAATAATGTAAATATTAATTGTATAACATAAAAGAATTCCGTTCTTCTCAAACTATATTCTTTTATCAAGCCTATCTATTTCCTCTAGAAGCTCTAGAAGCTTTTTGCCTTTCTCGGTGAGTCTAACTACCCTGATATACCTATTTGCTACTCTTTTCTTCTCAGTAACTATGTATCCTTTATCTTCGAGGTACGGCATATATCTATCATAGAAAGCTGTTGAACCAGCTATAGCAATAACTTCGGATACTAACAGTTGTTGTTTCTCCTTCAGAGCCTTGAACACCCTGTAAACCGTTGACAGCTTCATGTCCAGGATCTGCATTTTAAACTCCAAAATCTAGAATATGGAATTAAATCAAATAACTTTATCATTTACTTTTTAAATTATAGAATATAGAAACGCTTTTATCCTATATTTTACATTCTAAATTATAGAAAGTAAGAGGTAGGAGTTGGGAGCGTATGTCCTCAAGCCAATTATTAATCATGTTATCTCCTGCTGGAAGGATCCTTTATGCTCTTAAAAATGGGCCAAAGAATGCCGAAGAACTTCTGAAGGAAACCAGCTTATCTAAGAACACTGTATACTATCATCTAAAAGATCTCATTCACCACGGCTACGTAATTAAGATCGGCAAGGGACGGTACGCCATTACTGAGAAAGGCTTAGACATACTGCGAAAAATAATCCGTGTCCTTTCTCAATAAACAAGTCTACC